>JAIBAQ010000405.1 GCA_019695095.1 Candidatus Hydrogenedentota bacterium | reverse complement strand
TCCACGAACCTGCTGGAAGGTTTTGTCCGGATCGCGACGAATGTGCCGGCGACGGTGCCGCAGAACGTCTTCACGGACGTGACGGCGACGGCGGATGCGAATTATTACCAGGTGAGGGTGGGGCGGTAAGCCGGCTTGCAAAGCAATCGCCAGGCGTTGCAGGAATTGTCTATGCTGGTGTAATGCAATCACGTGAAGTCCACCAGATCGCCGGCTCCACATCAAATACGGAGCCCAGTGGCGTTCTATGGACCCGTGTATGTGTAGGCTGCCTTTTTGTTCTTGCGATCGTGGCTTCGATCGCCTTTCAGTCTCTGAAATCGCGTGCGTTGGAATACAACGCGCTGGACTATCCGTTCTACCTCCAGTTTTCTGCGCGACTATTGGACACCATTCATTCGAGCCCTATCTCCTCCACGACCGTATCGGGTTACAATTGGATGGGTTTCCACGGAATTGATGGTGCGGGGGGGCATGCGGCGCTTCACCTCGAGCCCATCAAGTACATCTACGCCGTCCTATACGCAGTTTCGGGCACGCGAATATCGCTGTACGTTTTTACTGCACTCGTTCTCTTCTCACCACTTTTCACGTATTTTCATCGCGCATGGACGCCGGGTGCTGCGTGCTTGCTGGCCACCAACTATGTTTTCGCGCCGGCAGTTCTGTACGCGTCGGCATTTGATTTGCGTCCGTACCTTTTCCTCGCCCCACTTCTCTTCTTAGCGATCAACGCTGCGATGCGGAGGTCTCCGTTTTGGACGCTCTTCTGGTTCAACGCAGTCTTTCTGGCTCGAGAAGAGGCGCTCGTCCTCACGCTTTTTGTCATGGCTTATGTCTGCGTAGCGTGGGAGAGAAACGGGGTCAGGTCACGAATACTTGCCGGTCTGTTCGTATCTTGGGTGGCTTGGGTGCTTGTCACAGTCGGTTTCTTCTACTGGACGGGTTACCCGCATCATTTGCAGGCGATCCCAAGCCATCCTGGACTCGGCACAATCTGCGCACTAATTGCTGGAAGTCTCATCTTCGGAGCCGTGATCTTCATGGTCGCTATGCAGTATGCATCAATCCTTGCTGCCGGAAGACCAGATATCCGTCCTGTCTTGGGAATCATAGCATTCGCGTTGATCCTTGTGCCGCTGGGCTGGCTGTTTTTCCGGTTGGAATGGCTGCCTCTGACAGGCGGAGACTTCATGGAATACAACCGAATCATCTTTGCCCCCCGGCTATCGCTCTACACGATTATCTTTCTCTCACTCGCGGGCTTGATCTGGCACCACTTCGCCAGGGAAGGCGTCCGCCATCGCGTCGAGTTCGCGCTGCTTATTGCCGCCGGAGTCAGCATCTTTCTCCACGTGATGTCGCCCAACGGAATTCTCCTGACGTGGCAGGCTTACGGTCAACGAGCTGACAATGCCGCTCGACTGTTCGGATTGCGGCATGAAATGCAGGGTCGGTCGGTCGGAATCCTGTGCGACAATTATACACTCCAAGCGTTTTGCGAGATGCCGGAGGTTTACACCTATAGCAGGCTTCCACCAAGCGCGGCTGACGCTGAGCACAGCACATTTCCTGCGAACACGGATATTTTGGTTGGAATTCTTCGCGAGAAGATCGGGTACGTCGTCGTTTCCAGAACGGGACGACGTGTGGCGCAAAGTCTGCTCAACAAGTCCGGCCTCGTCTCAAGCGTGATATTGGATACGGATGAGTATTTTGCCGGGGAATTGCCTCCACGACCCGGCATGGGCGGTGGGTCTCAAACCGACTGAGCAGTAGCCCATGGCTGGAGAAAGTTGTGTATGACCTCGCATCGCGATTGGCCGGCGATTTGCATTTTGTTTGTCATATTCTTGGTGCTGGCACTTGCCACAATATTCCGTCTCTCGTCGTACTAGCCCAGTCCGACCACCTGTGACTCAGCCGCTGGATTTCTATCAATTCACGGTGGGGCGGTAATTGTCATCGTGGGTAGGGACCGCTCGCTGAGCGGTCCACCCTTCGACTGCGCTCAGGGCAGGCGGCGCGCTGACTTGCCCGCCATAGCTCCCCCAGCGACGGCGGGGCCAGCGTGCCCTACCTTGGCGGCTACGCAACACTCGCAAGGATGTCCTTCAACGTCTGATCCAGCGGGATGTTGGGAATCCAGCCGACGTCGGTACGGATGCGGGTCGTGTCGATCCGGGCTTGCGTGTCGGTCGGGCGAAAAAGTGCCTGGTCGATCTCCAACGTTGGCTTCACGCCGGCGAGTTCGCAGAGCTTGTCGAGGATGTAGCGGATCTTCACAAAGTGGTCCGTCGCGACGTTGTAGGCCCGGCCGGGCGTTCCCTTTTCCAGAATCAGGCGATAGGCGCGCACGACGTCCCGGACATCCGCAAACTCCCGCTCGCTCTCCAGGTTCCCGACCTTCATCACCGGCTCATGCTTGCCCGCGGCAATGGCTGCGACCTGCGACGCGAACGACGACACCACAAAGTCCTTGGCCTGGCCGGGGCCGATGTGGTTCGCGGG
>JAIBAQ010000404.1 GCA_019695095.1 Candidatus Hydrogenedentota bacterium | reverse complement strand
GCTGAAGAGAAGCCGGCTGCCTTACTGTCTGTGCAAGCATCGCCGGCACCATCAAAAGATAGAAGAACCCCAATGCGCGAGTCGTCAACATCTTGCCTCCACGATTCATCTACACCGATTGCGTCCTGTCCTTCGAATGCGAGCAGTGGTCCGGCAGGCCACATGGAATCCTCATGGCCACTGGCAGTGTATATGATTCCTAGTCCACTCCACCTGAGTGTACGGCGACGTAGCGCCATACGTACGGCAGAGATCAGCGAATTCCTCGGCCTGGTTGCTCGGAATGGCATAAGCACCCGTGATTGCACGAACGTCGGCGGCTCGTCCCCTATTGTGTTCGTGATGTGAAGGTTCCCACGTTGCGTCAATGTCGAACAGTCCTCCCATGGGGAGCGACATGTCATTTACCGCGAGCTTGACTTGTGACGGGTAGGCCGCCAAGAAGGCAACAGCAGAGTACCACAGCCCATAAGCAGGCTCAGACATCATCCAGTGGTTCGCCGTATTCGTGTTTTCGTGTTCTGGTCGCTGTCCAACATGGATCCACTGAGGTTTCTCTTCTACCCAATATATGTCTGTCCACCCAACTTTAGTAGGAGTAGCTGGAGCATACCTGAGCGCACGCCTGGAGGTATTCTTCATGCGCGATCATCCGGCGAACGTCTGTTGCGGGGGCGGGATAATTGCCGCGCTCTCCGGCCTTTAGCCAGACGTATGCCTGTGAAGAGTTTAGTGTGAATCCATAGCTGTGAAACCACGGCCCATTCGATGTCATTGTGAATGCACTGCTGGGAATGGGTGTGGGATGATACGATCCCGATCGAGTATGCGCATTGCTTGTGATGTTCCACGCGTTGGAAGTGATGGTCAAGAAGCACGGGTAGTATGGATTGCCACCTGGCCATCCAACACATGAAACAAAGAGCAGAGTCGTTGTTCCCGGTGCATGAACCGGCTGTGCAATTGATGGAGTCTGGATGATTCCGGCCGCACCCAGAAGCCACAGAGCAGACCAGCCTCTCAGATACCGTGTCATCTCTTCTACTTGCGAACGACAGCTTGTGTCCACTTGCTTCCCTTTCTATCTCCCAAGGAACGCGAGGGCGATCACGAACTCAAACGTACTTTCACTACTCAATCGGCATTGTGCTATTTTCCGGGTAATTAGTGAATGATATTCCTATCATCGACAGATGAATATCGAGGAACCATCCCCGTTTCGCTCAGTCATATCAGCACCTTGACTTGCCAATACGATAGGATGCGTCGCGCGTACGCACCGGGATCACGTTTCTAATTCGAGATTGAAGCTCGGCATGATATCGTTCCGAGTTCCAAGATGGATTGAGCCACGCAGCAAGCGCAGAAGCCCTCATCGGGCCCAAGCATACCTTTCATTCCTACGGTGCGATCATCGTATCCGCCGTCTTACGGGACGGTCAACAGGAAGAAGGGGCATGGAACCACATTGTGCGCAGCTATTCGAATGAAAACGATAAGCACGCGAGTGGTGAATTCGCCTCCTGGAGGCTGGGCGGCGGGGCGTAGAATTGCCCAGACTCGGTGCTACGATATGGCCATGAACCGCCGCACCCTCCTCCGCGCCGCCACGCTTGCGCCCGCCGCCGGAGCCCTCATGCCCGCCTCGGCCGCCCCCTACAGCTACCACCTGCGCTATGCCCCGCGTATCGGCTTTCTCAACGCTCCTATCCCCGATCAACTGCAAGCCTACGCCGACGCCGGTTTCAAAGCGTTCGAGTACAACGGCCTGCCGCGCCACTCGAACGAAGAGATCGCCGGCTTCCGCAAGAAGATGGATGCGCTCGGCCTGAACATGGGCGTCTTCGTCGTCAACTCCGGCGGCTGGAAGGCTTCGGCCACGGTCGACAAGCAGTATCACGCCAAGTTCTTCGAAGACGTGAAGCGCGCGGTGGAGATCCACAACATCATCGGCAACGAGTGCGCCACGGTCACCACCGGCCTCGCCGTGCCGCAGTTGAGCTTCACCGAACAGACGGCCAATTGCGTCGAGGCTTTCCGCCGCGCCGCCGAAATGGCCGAGAAGACCAAGATGGTCTTCGTGCTCGAGCCGCTGAACATCCGCGTCGACCATGCCGGTTACTTCGTCGTCTATAGCGACCACGGCGCCGAGATCGTCGAGCGCGTCAACCACCCCAACTTCCGCCTGCTGTTCGACATGTACCACCAGCAGATCTCCGAAGGAAACCTCATCAATCACATCCGCAAGCACTGGGACAAGATCGGCTACTTCCAGGTGGGCGACGTTCCGGGCCGCCGCGAACCGGGCACGGGCGAGGTGAACTGGAGCAACGTCTTCAAGGCCATCCACGAGAAGGGTTACAAGGGCATTCTCGGCATGGAACACGGGCTGTCGGGCGGCGTCGGTCCGGCCGGCATGCAGAAGTGCTTTGACGCCTACCGCAAAGCGGACCAGTGGAGCTAGGCGCCCGGCGATCGGCGTAAACAGACCATGGGCGCAAAAAAACGCTGGTGCCCCGCCGCGA
>JAIBAQ010000403.1 GCA_019695095.1 Candidatus Hydrogenedentota bacterium | reverse complement strand
GTACTAACCTATTGACAGATTCACCCCGTATCGATATCCTACAGGCTGCAAGGCGGATCTGGTGTCGAGAACGAGTTCGGTTCTCAGGGTCCTTCCAAAAAAGAATGGTAGTTGTAATTCGGTGAGGGCAAAGCAGTGTCTGAAGGTACAAATGGATCGGCTCAGAGCTTGTTGAAAGGTCGTGTCAAGTGGTTCAATGACCAGAAGGGTTATGGGTTCATTACCCAAGACAACAGCCCGGATGTCTTCGTCCACCACACGGCGATCACCATGGAAGGTTTCCGGACCTTGAAAGAAGGCGAAGAAGTTGCCTTCCAGATTCTGGAAAGCAACAAAGGCCTTCAAGCGGTCAACGTCACGCGCGTGGAATAACGCCTCGCGTCGTGGCATACTCCCGATCGTCGCTTTCGTGAGGGCAAAGGCGGCGTCCCATGAATCCGCCCCTTGGGCTGGGCGGAGTAGAGGTTAAAGCAGTACCATTCACTTCGTGGCAGCCACATGATAGGGGTAGGGCTTCCGTTACGCCTGATTCTGGGATTAACCCTGTGCGGAGGCGCAGGCAATGAAAAACCGTTGCCTCCTTCCATCCCCACGGTCCTGCAAGTGGCGAATACCCAAGCATCCTGGGAAGATCGGGACATCGACTTTTGGGTGCGCGCGAAAGTCGATGGCTTCCTCCTCGGTGATACAGGCATTTCCCTGCCCAAGGAGGAGCGGCCGCCCACTGAGGACGGACTTGCCAACCTCTTCGACCGGCTTCGGCGCGCCGGGGTATTGAAGAACTGCCTCACAGTCTCCTTACCTACCCGTCAGTCGCCCTACGTAAACGACGATGCGGTGCTGGACTTCACCAGCCGGGCCGAAAAGAAAATTTCCCGCGCGATAGACGCTGGCGCTTGGGGAGTGGCGCTCGATACGCGACCGTCACAGTCCCTCCACACTTTCACGTGGGAAGGGTATGGCGGCGAAAATCCGCCGAGCCGCGATTCGCTCCGTTCCAACGCGAAGGCAGTTGGCGTTGCCCTGGGCAAGACGCTCGCAAAGGACCACCACGTTGAAACCGCCTTCATCATCACCGACGGTCTAGCTGGTGCCGGGCCGCTCTGGTTCTCGCTAATCGACGGTCTACTCCGAGGCATTGGCGACGCTTCACTGCCAGTCCACTTGATAGTCTGTCCATCGGACCGCGCCCAGGACCTGCGCTCCATCCGCGCCGAAACCGCCAAGATATTGAGCCTGAAACTCTCGCCGGAAGGACTGCGCGTCTGGGAGCGCGTCGGGGCAGTCGACTTCGGACTAAACCTCGCCACGCTCGAATCTCCCGCTACCGAATCCGAAGAAGTCCGACAACGCCGGAAGGGCGCGCTCATTGCCGGAAAGCTCAACGCCTCGGAGTTCGTCGTGAACGTGGAAGCGCCTCCCGTGGGTTGGAAAAGCCCCGATCCCCAAGTGGACACACTGAGTTTTGAAACGCCGCTGGATGGGTTCGTACGAGTGGGACGTCACTCATGGGCCGGTGCGGATGCCGATGTCCTTCGCAACAAAGACGGTGCGGCGGCAGCATTGCTATCCGGCATTCCAGACCATGCGTCCATTGCTTCTCAGATCGATCCGATACACGTCTCGAACCTGCTCACCGGTGAGGTATCAAAACATCCGGCGGACACGTCTCCGGTGGAACTGAACGCGACGGATTCGCCGACACTGGTCGCGAGTCTGCCGATTCGCACCTGGGCAGCGCCCGCGGGACTATGGATCTCTGCCGAATACCCGCCCGCAGGTCAGACACGCACCGCGAACATCAACTATGGATGGGCCAACCGTACGGGTGTGGCCATGAGCGGAGTCATCGAAGCGACCGTGCCCGACCGCTTTGCTATCACCCCATCGGGACTTCCGTTCTCCGCCGCGGATGGTGACTCGGTTTCCGCCATCGGCCGGATTACCGGCACGTTCGATGGCGCGCCAACGCTCACGGCGCGACTCGTATTGGCGGCTCCGCAAGGAGAACCCATTGTCCACGACTTCGCGCTGACCTTCCCTCCCCCACTGCGATGGTCCGCGGAAATGGACGGCCCGATAACAGCGGCACCGGCGACAGCCGATCTGGACGGAGATGGACTCCTAGAAGTCTACGCAGCGTCGTTGTCGGGCGACGTGGCCAGCTTCAACGCCGCGGGAGAACTCCGGTGGCGATGGGAATCGCCGGCCCCGGTCTCAACCTCCCCCGTTGTGTTTCGGCATTGGACAGGCACGCCGCACCTCGCCGTATGGGACGATGCCGGATTGTTGCACTGCTACAAGCCCGACGGAATCCCACGATTTGAAGTACCCATCGGAGCGCCCGCCCGAAACGGCCATTTGTTGACAGCCAACCTCCACGGATTCCCTGGACAAGAACTGGTGTGCGCGTTGGATTCCGGGCAAATCCTCGCGCTGCTCTCCAACGGACAAGAGCTGTGGAAGTTTGCCGCGCAAAACGAAATCATCGGACTTACCAAAGCGGCGGGCGCGGAAAAACGAGACGTAATCGTTGCCGCTCTCGGCGATAGTACATGCATCGCTATCGGCCCAGACG
>JAIBAQ010000402.1 GCA_019695095.1 Candidatus Hydrogenedentota bacterium | reverse complement strand
GGAGCACCGCCTCACACGGCTTGGCCAATTGTTGAACGGAGTCGAGGATAACCAGTTCGTCTTGAATGCCGAGGTGTTCCAACAAGCGCTGATAGGCAATCTTGTGTATGCCGGTCTGAAAGCCGCCAAGATCGATGGGAACACGATCGGGTATTTCATGATTCAATGCGGCGAGCACCCGTTCGCGAGAGGTCATGCACTCCTTCACTGCTACTTCCTTCCTTGCCTGATGCCTTGGTTTGAAGAGAGTATACAGGTACTTGGCGACTTGATGGGAGTCACTAGCCCGGTATCGGAGTCTCTCAGGGCATATCTCCGGGGCAGGGTCAACCAGCCATGCCGGTCCTGCGGAGTTTGTTTCTTTCTTCAGTCTTCACCGAAAAGACTTTAGTTGGGACCACATTTGCTCGAGCGGAGCGACCGGCTTTCTGCACAGGTAAATCGGCCGCAATGCAGGTGCTTCGTTGCCCCAGGGACAGGGCGCTTCGCCTGCGACACGCACATCGCCAAATAGTCTTCTGAGGAAGTCTTCGTCGAAACCGAACGCAATCACACACGCACCGCTGGCTCCCTGCGGACCCCAGAGGTAGTACGAATTGTTGCCGCTGATGGCAAGCGGGAGACCCATAGAGCGCCCAAGCACATTGACTTCTGATGCGACGCCATACTCTCCACTGAGCACAGTACATTCACCGCGTTCTTGTTCATCCAGCGATTCGTAGATAGTATGAAATGCTTGGATTTGCTCGTTGCGGCCAAGCTGATAACGGAAGTCAAACGTGAGTTCCGTGGGACTGTCCACGATGAAGCCGAGCACGCGCGAAATATACCGTTCCTTCCAATCAAGTGTCCCGACAGGGCATACAACCGGAACAAAGACCGCTCCCATTGCGGTAATTGCAGCAGGAAGCATGACTCGTGCGTAGCGCCTGAAACGGGAGTCGAATCGCCTCTCAAGGAGCACGGCGCCTCCCGCCAACAGCATGGGATAGGCCGGCAACGAGTAATACACCTTCGCCTTGAACACGAGCAGGATGGCCATGACGGTCACGAAGACCCAACCCAACAGCCGATACGGATGACCTGCCTTGCTCATGAAAAATATGATTCCCGCAATCCAAATCAGCGCATTGATGGGATTCATCAAGAGGATCTGCGAGACCACGAACAATGCCCGCGATGTGCCCTGCATCTCGCTGGCGTTCAGGTTGCGCACAAACTCCAGCGTTGCCCAATCGTTGTCGTATTGCCATCGCAGATTCGGCAGAAAGATGATGAAGGCTATAACAGCGCCGAGAAAGGGCCACGGTGTAAACAGGTCCTTGCGGCGTTCCGTCAGCAGAATCCCGACGGCAAGGCCCGTACCAAGAAAGAGCGTCGTGTGTTTGTTAAGCAACGCCAAACCGGCAACGACTCCTACAGCAACCCACCATCGCGCATCGTCCCGTTGGCATAGTGTTACAAGCAGATGCGCAGCCAACAACCAAAACAACACTTCAAAGCATGGGATATTTAAGAATGCACCGGTTCGGAGGAGCATGGGGGCGCATGCAAAGCTAAGCGAAGCCAGGAACTCCGCGTATCGTCCACCGCCAAGCCGGCGCGCCAACCAGCCGGTCAGGGTGCAGCCTAGGCCCAACGCCAAAGCGGGGAAGAAGCGGATCGCAACCAGATTAGTCCCCATCAGCATTGTTGCGACGCGTGCCACCATCGGAACAAACGGAGGGTGATCGACATAGCCCCAGGCGGGACGGCTGCCACAAACAATGAAGTACAGTTCGTCACCGTGAAGCCCGTACTGCCGGTGAGTCACGAAGTGAAAGAGAAACAAACACACACCCATTATCACGGAGACGAATGGCATACTCCGAAGAAGTCGTTCTGCCACGTTACATTTTCCTTCGAGAGCGCACAGTTCGAACTTGGAGGTGACGTGCCTTGGATGCAGCAACGACTACATTCAACAGAAATCCTTTACGGCGTTCAATACATACGCCCAGTCACCTAAGAGATCCCTAATTTTGAGAAGTGGCGATTGATAAGGGCAGTACATGGTGGGACTCCGTCTAAAATGGCATTGAGTAGGAAAAGTGAAGTATTCACCATGTAGGAGCCGAGGAAAGTCTTGGCCTAGCTGATCTCCAATGTCGAGAGTATGCGCCTTTCACGAAGCAAAGCAATGGCAGCAATTCATCATGATTTCCCATCGCGGATTCGGAAATGCCCGATTGCTGTCGGATATTCAAAACAGGGGGTGGTATTTTGTCCAGCGCTTAGACTGTATTCAAAACATAAGCGTCGAGCGCTACATCGCTTCTCGTGGGGAATTGGGGATGCGGGGCTTTGGACTAGACCACGTACGGCTGCCACAACCTCAACGACACGATCGTCACTTCGAGGTCATCGCGTTGGCGTATGTACTTTCAGCCGCCCTGTGCAAGCTCACTGATGGCGGCTTTCTGCAAGCTGTTCGAGCGTTTCTTGCAGGCACTCCAATTTTTCGCGGAGCGAATACGGCGTGTAGACGTAATCGCATTCGAACTGAAAGCCCAACCGCGAATCGCGTGTGGCCGCGATCC
>JAIBAQ010000401.1 GCA_019695095.1 Candidatus Hydrogenedentota bacterium | reverse complement strand
AGACGTAGCCGCTCCGCGCCGCATGCCGATAGGCTGCGGGGCGGGGCGGAGACGCCCCCGTCGTGGTAACACGGGGGCGCTACTTATAGCGCTTATTCTAGGAGGTCGATAGATTCTATGGATTCGCCGTTCACGCTCTCCATTGATTGGCTCGCGTTTACTATACCCGCCAGCAATCCCGAAGAGACCATGCACATGCTCGGTGGAGAGTGGAACAAGGCCAAAGCGGGGTTTCGCGGATATCCCCTCTCCTGGATCAGGGTCGATGGCCTGCGCGGCGTCGGCAAACTCGGCACTAATGCTCCCCGCCGCCCCAATGAAATTCACGTCGATCTTTCAGGCGGCATTGTGTCCGCCTACACGCTCCAAGAGGTCCGCTCACTCCTCCTGTGGGTAATCGAGAAGCAAGGGCATCTCACGCGAATTGACTGTGCCCTGGATGATCGAGGAGGAACGGTCCCCTTAGCGACGATTGCCCACGCCTTGGAAGTCGGACAATGTGTGACTCGCGCTAAAGAGGTGCGACGATTTGTGTCGAACCGCCTACATGACAGCTACGCCACCACAGGGGAAACGATCTATGTGGGAAGCCCTCAGAGCGAGACCCTGTTACGCATCTACGACAAACGCCTCGAAATGCAGAGCAATGGACGAGAGAATTGGCAGGACTACGGGGTGCGCTGGGAACTTGAATTCAAGAAAACACGGGCCAAGATCTGCGGCAATGCCCTTGCCTACTTCGAGGAATCGCTCTGGCGCGAATTTGTCGTGGGACTGCTCCGGTCCCATGTGGATTTTCGGCAGACGACAAGGGACGATGACGATGAGTACCGCTGCCGAGCTCCACTCGTCGAATGGTACGCGGCCCTGACGGAAGGATTTCAGAGAGCCCGCTTAGTATTGGAAAAACAGGAACAGACGCTCACAGGAGTCAAAAATTGGGTCAGCGGATCATTAACGCCGATGCTGGCTGTTCTCTGCGCGACACCTGGCGGGGAAGCCTGGTTGCAAGATGAGATTGTGCGGGGCGTGTCCCGGTGGAAAGACCGACACCGGAACCTGCTCAAAAAGAAACCCAAACGGTCTGTCGCAACACCTGCCGGCGGCAACGCGGGCAGTCCACTGTAGGGGGTCTGGGGGTGTCGCAAGACTCCCCCGGTCAGTTGAACCATGCTTACGGTCCAAGAAGTTTCCGACTGGCTCAATATCAAACCGGGCACCCTCTATAACTGGGCGGCCAAAGGCAAAATCCCTTGCCGACGTATGTATGGCCTTGTCCGGTTCGAGCGCGAGGCTATCCAGACCTGGCTAGACACATGCAATAACATTCCACAAAAGCCTCCGCCCTTCCCCATTCGCCACAACAGTTGCGACATTGACCACGTCATTGAAGCGGCCAAACGCGAGGTCTATACTCCCCGCCACGGGGAAACTAGACCGAAATCAGGCCTCATCCAGAAGGAGGATGCAGATGGGGCTGACAAAACGTAAGAACGTGTGGTGGATGAGTTTCATGTTTCACGGGCAACAAGTTCGGCGAAGTACCGGCACCACGAAAAAGCAGCTGGCCGAGGCCATTTATGCCAAGGTGAAGGTCCAGATTGCTGAAGGTCAGTTTTTCGAACGACGTGAGGAGCAGGAGCGCACGTTTAAGGAGATGATGGAACGGTACGTCACGGAGCGGGCAACCCTGAAAGCGATCAAAAGCCGCTTACGTGACCAAGCAGCCTTGGGGCACCTCCTCCCAGTGCTGGGAGAGAAGGTTCTCGCGCATATCACCCCGAAAGTGATGGCGCAATACAAGGCCCAGCGACGAACGGAGCAAGCCGCTCCGGCCACCATCAACAAGGAACTCCAACTCGTACGACATGCCTTCAACCTGGCTATGCGTGAATGGGAATGGTGCCGGGAAAATCCCATGCACCGGGTGTCTATGGAACAGGTACGGAATGAGGTCGATCGGTGGCTAACCACTGAGGAAGAAGAACGGCTCATGCTTCTTCATCTCTTTGGCTCCGAGAGATCATGGTTTTTGCCCTCAACACGGGCATGCGTCAGGGGGAAATCCTCAAACTGCAATGGCAGGACGTGGATTTTTCTCGCGGTACCTTGATTGTCATGCAGAGCAAGAACGGCACGCGCCGCACCATTCCCCTCAATACCAAAGTCTATGAACTCCTGGCCTCGAAACAGGCTTCCACCGGCCTCTCACATGGACCAGTATTCAAGACCCCGCTTGGCAATCTCCTGCAGGTGCGTTTTCTGGTGCGGGAGTTTTGTGAGGCTCGCAATCGGGCCGGGATTCCAGACTTCCGGTTTCACGACATGCGGCACACCTTTGCCACGCGGTTAGTTCAGCGCGGGGTGGATCTCTACAAGGTCCAACGGCTGCTCGGACATAAGACGAATTTGATGACGCAACGCTATGCGCATCATTCGCCGGAAAGCCTGAGAGAGGGTGTGAAGGTGCTGGATGAGTGCCAACCGGAGCGGTTTAGCACAAAATTAGCACACGGGGCTGGGGTGAACCCCTCGGTTGAGACAGTTTGCCATTAGCACACTGTGGTTTATTGCCGTTTCTTGCTCTACG
>JAIBAQ010000400.1 GCA_019695095.1 Candidatus Hydrogenedentota bacterium | reverse complement strand
TAACGACGTCGTTCACGGCGACCCGGTTCAATCGCTACGACTTGAGCCTGCAGTTTCGTCGGAAGTCCTCGGTGCCAGGACACTCAATGGACATCGTTGCATGCACATTGGCGCGAATTCTTGGCGATACTCCGGGCACGGGTGACGCGGGCCATCACTACGGGAGGGAATACATTCGCAAGGAAGTACTGGGCAGTAGCATTTGTCCTGAGAATCCTTCGGCTGGAAATGAGTGAGCCGCGCCATGATCACCTACCCGGGGCATCAACTCATGTGGCATGGCCATTCGCAACTCCAAACCCTCTGCGAGGGCTTTTGTCTCAATCAGAGACGCTTAGGGTAGCCAGATTTATGGGTAAAGGGCAGGCTAAGCCATTACATGATAGTCCATACACAGGCATTTTGAGTTGCCCTTAACCTCCGGAAACGCATACGGAATCGGAGTTGAAAACGTGTGGCCGCTTTCTGGCATCATGTCGAAGGAGTGCAGTCGGCTAGGAGCAAACGGTGGAGATTCTTCTCCGAAGCGGATGTTGGCCTGGGGCGGTCAGCGCGTAAGCGGCCATTCGGCCGGGGATGTCAATCTTCGCGCCTGACCGACCGCTACGCTGCGGAAAGCAGTCACTGGATGCAGGATGGCGGCCGTCGGCAACCGGCCAGGAGCGGAAGTTTATCCTTGCCGGATAGCTGACGTTCAAAGGGCCGCTTCACTCTGAAACCTGCCGGATGACCTACACGTGCAAATCGGCGATTGCAGCCGTTGGGGCACCTCCCGAACTACATCATCAATCTGGTCGGGCGCTAGCCGTAACGGAATCTCTATCGAGCAGCCTCCGATGCTACTCGTACATGCTCAGTGATTTGTATTCCATGCACTTTTCCTCTTGAAAATACGTGCGTATATCATGTCGATTTCAATCCAAGGAGCATGAAAGATGGTTGCCCCCTCCCTTCCCAACGAATCTCGCGTCGCGGTCCTTGTCGATTGTGACAATACAAACCCTGAAATTCTTGAATTTGCGCTTCGCGTGGTTGCACAATTTGGGAGAGTCGTGTTGCGCCGGGGTTATGGAAATCACAGTACTTTAGCGAATAAATGGCAGGAGGCATTGGTTCGATTGGCCTTTACTCCTTGCCTGCAATACCAGTACGCCTCAGGCAAGAACACCGCCGACATTGCTTTGGCTCTAGATGCGCTGGAAGCGATGTTTGATCACCGGGCCGATAACTTTTGTCTTGTAACGAGTGACTCCGATTTCGCCTATTTGTGCAGGAAACTGCGAGAACGCGGGGCAACCGTTTGTATTGTTGGTGAAGTCAAGACACCTGACGCTCTACGAAATGCGTCCGATCACTTCTTCGAGTGGCAGCCTGCGGAGCAGACTTTAGACGCAGCTGAACACAACGGGAACAAAGCAATCACTGCGAAGCCTGATCCGGCTAAAGCACAGTCTACACCAGTAGTAAAACGACGCCCGAAATTTGTCGTTGAAGCCGTGTCCTTGCTTGCAAGCGATACTTCCGAAGGTAAAGTTGGGCTAAGTGCTTTGGGTCAGTATTTGAAGCGCACTGACCCTGCGTTTTCTCCCACAACATACGGACATTCGGGATTATTGGATATGCTCAAGACCTATGACCTCCTTGTTCTCAAAAAAGCTGAAGGTGGTCATTACACAGTAGGATTGAATACAAAAAATGAGACGGATAGTTCTTTCACACCGGGGCCAAGATAGTTGACTACACATGAAAGAAGGGACGTTGAAGAGGTCGCAGATCCTCCCATGACTGCACCTCCCAGCATTCCGGTCTGTGTCCGTGCATTCGATTCAGTCGAGCGAGCAACCGATTTCGCCAACCTGCTCGCCGAGTATGCTCGTGAGTTGAGCCGCTGGATCAATCTTGAGCGTCTCGATGGATTCACAGTAGCGGATGACTATCCGCAAGCTCTTCTGGAATTGGATCGCGGCTACGAATCTTCCAATCGCCTAACGCCAACGGATGAGCATGCTATTGGTGTCGCGATGACTCCAGCAGTCATCCGGGATGGAACAATTAAAAACCACATCCTTATCAATGCTGCCGTTATCTAGCCGTTGGAGGATCAAAGTAGTGAGATGTTCACGCAAGCACTGCATATACTTGCGCATGAGTGTGCTCACGTTGCAGCGACGCACGCTTTCGACAAGGCCTTTCCTGGAAGGGTGCTCCAGCAGTCGCCAAAGCATCTGAAGGAAGCCGTTGTGGCGTACGATGGATAGGCGCTGTTCTGCGCGGCGGTTTTCTGGCCAAGAGCGGTGCTCGCGCGAGCTTCGCGCTGACCATGCAGGACCAGAGTGCCGAAGTCCGCTGCCAGAGTGCCTTGGCGCTCGCGGGAATGGACCCGTCTTTTGCTCAAAAAATGGACCCACCTGAAGGGCAAAACTTACCGCTTTGTCATCACGGCTTTGCGCGCGAAAATGCTGTGCGCAAAGCCATTCCACAGCGTACTCGCCCCTCCGCGGCGTCAAGGATTCGCTGCGCCGGGCTGCAAAAAGCGCAGCCCGTCCTTGACCCCGCTCCGAGGCGAAAAACACTGTTGGCGCGCGCCAACACGGG
>JAIBAQ010000399.1 GCA_019695095.1 Candidatus Hydrogenedentota bacterium | reverse complement strand
GCGAATGCCACGCTGAGCAAAACCCCCAGAAGAGTCAGGAACAATGGAACAAGAATCTTCGACTTCATAGCTTTCTCCTTCTAGCCGTGCTTCCAGTCAGAGCTACCCTCACTTTAGAGAGAGCGTAATGCGAATTCCAGTTCCTCAAAGAGACAGGAGCGGGCAGGATGCTCGACGCGGGAGGTGTACAGCCACTATACTTCGCGCTAGAAACGGAGAACCCATGGCTCGTTACAAATTGATTGCTTGTCACGTCCTTTGGCGCGAGTTCTGCCATTTTGCGTCGCAGGGACCGAATACCATCGAGTTCGAATTCTTGGAACAGGGTCTGCACAACACACCCGATATCCTTCGCGATCGGTTGCAGGCGGCCATCGACGCGACTGACAACAAGTTCGATGCAGTGCTAATAGGCTACGCCCTGTGCAGCAACGGCATTGTCGGCCTGACGGCGCGGCACACTCCGTTGGTGTTTCTACGCGGACACGATTGCATCACCTTCCTGCTTGGCTCGAAAGAGCGTTACCGGGAGTATTTCGACGCCCACCCCGGCACATATTGGTACAGCCCGGGCTGGATAGACGACACGACAATGCCGGGCATCGACCGGTATAACTCGTTGCTCAAACAATATGTGGATACCTACGGCGAAGAGAACGCCGATTTCCTGATGCGGATGGAGCAGCAATGGTTCACGCACTATTCCAATGCCGCGTACGTGGATTTGGGTTTCGCCAAACAAGACGCGTACGTCGAGTACACGCGCGAATGCGCGAAGTGGCTCGGCTGGAATTGCGACACGCTCAAGGGAGACCCGCGCCTTGTCATCCACATGCTGGAAGGGCGCTGGAATGACGACGATTTCCTCGTGCTCCACCCCGGCGAGTCGGTGGCGCTAACCTACGACGAACGCATCATTGAGGCACGAAAGCCTAACGACGGTGTCTTCCCTCCCAAGTAGAGTCGTGTGGCCATCTTTCCAGCGTATCTCTCCCAAGGTACGCCAAAGAAGGAAACACCTCGCGCGAAGAAGCAGAGAGCGGACAACGGGTGCCGTGTCAGTCGATTCACCGTCGATCTTCTTCCGTCTCACTAGATAATCCCACCGCCGACTAAGCCAATCGATTGATACAAAATGAACCTGCAGTTCCTCCAAGCGTAGTGGTAATAGCTAACAAGACAGGCGAACTTCTAAGCTCGCCATGGCTGCGTGCCAACAAAAGGGTGAAAACATTGAAAGCAAGGAAAGGTCAGATTATTTTGATATTCTTCGTTCTCACCGCACTCCTGCTTGGCATCGAAATCGCATCAAATGGAATACCAGCCGATTCGCTGATTGCGTCTCTGAGTAGTCCTTTACGACACTCTTCGGCTGTCACACGTGACTTCACATGCATCAGTATTGAGGGTGCGCGATTTCCCGATAAGGCTAGTCAGAATTACTGGGAATGGCCTCGATGGATGTACAAACTCGACAGCGTGAAGCCAACTGACCAGGCGTCCTTCTCAGAACGCGTAAGGCTGGAGTCCAACAATACTTTGGAGCTCAGGTACGTCCGCGGAATGGCGTGTGTACTGCCCACAAGAGACAACCCCTTCGTCTCAGGTCTGGCCATCGGAAACGTCCTTGATACGCCGATCTCTCTGACTCTGGAATCGGCCACTACGTGGGAGGCCATCAAAGCCTTCTCGCGAGAACTCAAACAGACCGCGCATCCCACCCAGCACTTCGATGTATATCCCAAGTATACCCGCGATCCGGCTACCGGACACCCCTCATGGCGTACGGAAAGATGCGTGACGCTTAACATGACTGACATACCGGCACGAGAAGCGCTCTGTGAGATCCTGCGACAATCCCCAGTTCCGGCCAGTTACCACTTAGCTTACTATTTCAAACGCTCGCCGCTTGGTGGTCCGCCTTTTTTGAATACTGTTGGCCTAAGTCTGAACTTCTACAGTCCAAGCGGCAAGCTCTGCGCACACTTCCAAGGTCCTCCGTATGACTACAGTCCCGAAGAGAAGAAGTGGTGGCAACATGAAGTGGCAACCCTCTCGAAGGATCTATGAGATGACACGGCCTGACTGAGCGAGCATTTCTACGGGCAGGGGAGCGGCGACTCTTCAAACATCGGCACGCTGATCGTATTCACCGCCGGCGGCATGCTGTCGGCATCCGAAGGATCCGAACCTCCGTTGTACTCGTCAATATTCGAATAGCCGTCGTTGTCGGGGTCGCCGCTTGCCCCCTGATCGACATCGGTCGTGCCATCATCACTCGGATTCAACCCATGGTCCGCTTCCCAGCCATCGGGCAAACCGTCGCCGTCGCTGTCTTCCGTGGGCGCCGCGAGGTAGTAACCCTCTATCGGCAGTGCCGTGTCCGAGGCCCATTGGCCGCCCACCGCCAACTGACCGCTCGCTTCCAACGAAAATGAAAAGTCGATGGTCTTGCCGAGCGCCATGATTGGACTGTTATTGGCGTATTTCATGAACCCGCGGAATGGAGCCTTCATCTCGGCTTCGTGCCCGTCGGCGGATACCGCAATCTCAATAATCCCCTGGTAAACAGGACCCCTGTCTTCGACCCACATGATGGTACTGTGACCGTCCGGCAGGG
>JAIBAQ010000398.1 GCA_019695095.1 Candidatus Hydrogenedentota bacterium | reverse complement strand
GCAATCTGTGGTTGATTCACTTCTTTGCTTCATATTCGCATGTGTCCATCCTGGGCATCCTGGATATCCTTGTCGATAGCATTCGTAGTCAATGCCCGGTCCCTGTTCAAGCGTTGTAGTGGGGGCGCAGGCAAGATGCCTGCGACACATTTTGGCGGAATTGGGGACAGACCCATCTGCGCTCGCTTCGCTTGCGTCAGTCCCCGAATTCCGCTGCGCTCGTTTAGAATCCCACCGTGGAGATCTTTTTCACGCGCCCGGTCTTGCTGTCCGTCTCGAATACGGTGAAGCGCGCTTTCGCGCCGGGCTTGGGCAGGGGGAAGCGTAAGGAGGTTTGGAGCAGCCGTGCCGGAACCGTGGTGGCGCATGCGCAAGCCTGCTCCAGCGTGAGTTCCGCGTGCTTCACCGCGTTCAACACACCTTGAAGCAGCATCAACGAACTGCCCGCAAGCAGGTCGGTTCCGCTGAGACATATCCGGCCGGAAGGCTTCAATTCGACCTCTTTACCGGCAAAGGCGTAGTGCCCCGGTTTCATGCCTCCCAAGTGGACGACGTCGGATGTGAGCACGATGCGTTCCGGTCCTTTGACGCGCACAAACGTCTTCAGAATTTCTGCCGGCAGGTGCTCCATATCGGCGATAAGCGACGCGCTGAGGCGGTCATCGGCAAGTTGCGGCCACAGCGGATTGTGATGGCGGTGCATCTGGGAAGCCATCCCGTTCCCGAGGTGCGTGCACAAGGTGGCCCCGGCGTCCACGGCGCACGCAATCTGCGCGGGAGTCGCGTTGTGATGGCCGATAGAGACGACAACGCCCCGGCTGGCCACACCCTTGATGAAGGTCGCCGCGCCTTTCCATTCCGGCGACATCGTAATGTAGAGGATCTTGCCATCCGCCGCTTTCATCCACCGGTCGAACTCGCGCAAGCTGGGCGGGCGGACGTGTTCGCGCCGGTGTGCGCCGCGCGGACCGTCCTCCGGCGAGATGTAGGGTCCTTCGATGTGGATGCCCGGGATGGCCCCCTTGAGCGCCGGATTCCGCATGGCCTCCGCAAGCACCCGGCACCCATGTTCGATACCTTCTTGCGGCCCCGTGACGAGTGTAGGTACCCAATGCCCGACGCCCGTTTGGGCCAGCAACGAATTCAAGCGCAACACCTTATCCGCGGTCAGAGTGGAATCCTGGAGGTCGACGCCGCCGTAGCCATTGACTTGGATGTCGAACAGCGGCGGCACAATGACCGCCGTATCCGATCCCAGGTCGGCGTCCCCGCGTCCGGCCGGTCGAATGGAGACAATGCGCCCCCGCTCAATGGAAACGTCCGAAGGCCTTCGATCGCCCAAAATCTTCCCCCGCACACGGTGCAGACTCATTTCATTTCCCCGTTGTGATAGCGCCCGGCGCGATTTCTTTTCGGGCCGTTCGCGGACATCGCTTTTCGATTTGGAGAGAGCATAGCATCAAACACGTCCACGTGACTAAAACGCTTGTTTTGAAACGGTTATATGCAGAAAAGGCTTGCGTTCTAGGAATGTGATTACCCATAATGTTAGTCGCTATACGGACAGCGGCAATTCCCTTCTCGGCACTGGGGTAAGAGGCTACTATGAACATCGATCCCGATATTCCCATTTACGCGTACATTAAGCGCGAACTCAAGAATCAGATTGAAAGCGGCGAACTTCCCGTTGGCGCGCGCGTTCCCTCTGAACTTGAGCTGGCGCGCCAGTATGCGGTGAGTCGCAATCCTACGCGCCAGGCCTTGCGCGACCTGGAAATGGAAGGGTACATCACACGCACGCCGGGCCGCGGTTCGTTCGTTGCGCCACCCGCTCAGCGGCAGAAGCTGTTGCTGGTCAGCGGATGGAAAGCCTTTGCTATTGCGTGCCCGGAATTGGAGTGCCACTACACGCGAAACGTCGTGCAGAACTTCATTCGCCACGCTGCTGACCGCGGCTTTCAAACCATGGTCTATTTCATGCGGTTCAGCAATGAGGCGGAATACGAATTTCTGGCCGACATCCGCAACAGCGGCATCGCGGGACTGGCCCTCTGGTTGCAGCACATGACGCCACCCACCCTGGATTTGCTGCGGCGTTTCCAACGGTCGTCCTTTCCCCTTGTGTTGATCGACCGCTATGTCCCCGATCTGGAAACCGATTTCGTCGGCACCGACAATGCCGATGTCGGTTACCGGCTTACCAAGTCCCTCGTTGAGCGCGGTCATAAGAACATCGGGGTCGTTACCGCCGAACTCGATAACACCGCGGTCGACGACCGCATCAACGGGTACAAACGCGCGCTGCGCGAGGCGGGCCTCGAATTCAACGATCAGCTCGTCGGGGTATTTACTTCGAATCAGTCCGCCATTGCCGAAGTCATGAACCGGATTATGGCCAACCGGACCCGGCCCACCGCGTTCTTCTGCGTCAACGACGGCTGCGCCGCCAAGCTCGTCGACCAACTTTCCGAACTCGGCTACCGCATCCCGCAAGACGTTGAGGTCGCCACGATCGACGACAACGAGCTTGCGGCGGCATTGGACGTACCCATCATCACGGCAGCCCAAGCCGGCGGCGAAATGGGCCGCCTCTGCGCCGAACTCCTCATGGAACGGGTCAACCAGCCTGCCCGCAC
>JAIBAQ010000397.1 GCA_019695095.1 Candidatus Hydrogenedentota bacterium | reverse complement strand
GACCTCAATTACTGTGTCGTCGTTTGCACCCGTTCGAGTTTCCAGACGTCGGGTTCCATGTTGTTTCCCGCGACCATCCACAGCGCGTCGTCAAACACGAAGACGCTCGCGGCGTGCCTGATCTTCCAGGGCGTGTCCTTGAGTTCATGCCAAGTGACTCCATCGGACGAGTACCAGACGTCGTTGCGGTTCGTCTTGTTCCAGCCTTCCATGACCCAAAGTTTGTTGTCCCACACGGCGACATCGTGATATTGGCGAGGATGCCACGGCGCATGTTCGAGGTGGCAGGTCCAGCGTTTGCCGTCCGGCGAACTCCACACGTCGTTGTAGAAGTTGCGTATCGGCGATTTCGGCGATTCGTAGGTGCCGCCTCCGAGTATCCAGATGCGATCGTTAAAGACGGCATGCCCGCCGATTAAGCCACGCGGCGACCAATGCGGACCCTTGGGCCGGATTCGTTTCCAGGTGATGCCGTCGGAAGAGTTCCAGATATCGTCGTAGAAGACTTCCGGCCCGGGCGCGTAGAGAATCGTGGTCTGCCCACCCATCACCCAAATCTTGTCTTTGAACACGACGGTATAATGCAGGACGCGAGGGCCCCACGGCACGTTGCGTCCTTTGTTTACGCGCGTCCATGTCTTGCCGTCGCTGGAGTTCCACACGTCGTTCTGATAATGCCCTTGAAGGGGATCGCCGCCGACAATCCACATCTTATCCTTGTAGACCACGTAGCCTGCGGTATGGCGCCCTTCCCAGTCGTGCGCGGGATCGAATTCGGGAAGTCCAAACGTGTTGGGTTTCACGAGGGTCCACGTGAGACCGTCGGTGGTGCTCCACACGTCGTTGACGCATGACTTCGGGAAATTGACCTTGTCCTTGGAATTCCAGCCGCCGATGAGCCACATCTTCCCTTCGTAGCTTAGCGCGCCCGCGCCATCGCGCGGCGTGAACGGTGCGGTCATGGTGACATTGACCCATCGGTAAGCAGGCGCTTCGTCGGCGGAAGCAGGCAGAACGCACGCCCCAACTAGAATGAAAGCCACGGCGATTGCTCTTGCGAAATCTTGAACCATCTGCATTCCCCCCCCCAGAAGTGCCAGTTCGTCGCTCTATCCCTCGAGCTTCTTCACGTTTTCCAACCCGAGCACAAAATCGGGTCCAAACGCCTTCGACGGTGTGTATGCCCCCGGTGGCAACGGCGATTCCAACAGGCAGGTGATTGCTGAAACCGCCGCATCAGCGGTAAGCGTATAGCCTTCCGGCGTGCGAAGTCGAATCACCTTGGTATCGCCATCGGCGTTTTCGGCTTTGCCCCAGAGTATGGTTTCGTCGTTTGCGCGCTCCGAATCGGTTGGACCTTGAACAGTCTTCGCGATGCGGCTCTTGATGATAGACTGCACAAATCCAAAGCCCAGCAATGGAGCGACGAAACGCAAGGAGCGCATCTGCCGGATCTGCTTCTCGGGCATGTGCATGTAGACTTCGATGTTGGGGATGCCGGTAGACCAGAACGCCGTCGATACATCGCCCCATGGGATGACCACGGCCAATTCCGGCGTGTTCTCGAATGCGATAGAAAGAGTCTTCGAAGCGGAAGGGATTTCCACCAACTGCCCATCGCGCCGGATGCGGCATCCATGCGGAAGACCTTCGGCTATGGTCTTCGCCGTGCCAGGGCTTACCCTGCCGCGTTTCGAGCGGAATGCCAGGGTCAGGTGAGTCGCGTCGGGCAACTCGCGTTTCAGCATAGCGGCAAGGCAGTCCGACGGCACGACATCGAATCCCACTCCAGGCATTACAACGATGCCTGCCTGTTTCCAGCGGGCATCATTGCGATGCACAGATTCGAATATATCGATTTCCCCGGTTATGTCGAGGTAATGGCAGCGGGCTTGTTCGCAACCCGATAGCATCGGTTTGTGCGTGGCAGAGAAAGGCCCCGCGCAGTGCAGGACCGCATCAATTCCCTTTAGGCTCGTAGCGACAGCGCCTGCGTTCGAAAGATCGAAGACGCGCGTGTCGAGGCCAAGCTCTTGGCCAAGCCGAGCGATTTCCTGTTTGCCGCGTCCCGCAAGTACGGGGGAGAGGCCGCGCGCTTTTGCCACGCGTGCGCACAGGCGTCCGGTGTAGCCGTTTGCGCCATAGATCATCCATGAGCCGCTCATCGCCACCTCACTGTGTGTTGTGGATACGCTCCGTTCGTGTGAAGTTCACGTACCGTTTACCCGAGACGGTGGAAGCACTGAGACTGCATCGATACGTACTGCCAGCACGTTTTGACTCCACCGAGAATTCGCGCGTCTCGGAGGAAACATCGTTGGGCTGGGGGCCATCCGCGAATAGCTCGGTCAGAACGCGCCCTTCCATGGACGAGGCGAGGGGGATTCCCATCAATTGAAGAATGGTCGGCGCCAAGTCGACATTGCCCGTCGCCACCTTGTTCTGAGCGCTCTTCTTGAACGCAGGTCCCGCCGCGATAAGGGTATTGTGGATGTCGTAGGGACTCGACGTTCCGTGGCCTGCCGTCCCTGCCAGAGTTGTTGTACCCTTCCATCCGAGTGCATTGGCGTCGTCGCTCCAGTTCGCGCCGACAAGAATGTCCGCGGAACGCGCGTGATTCCAGTGGATGATGTCGAAGGAAAATGTTCCTTCGACAAATCC
>JAIBAQ010000396.1 GCA_019695095.1 Candidatus Hydrogenedentota bacterium | reverse complement strand
ATGCCTTCGTGAACGTGCCGCCGTCTTTCGCGTCAGATTAGGCTGCCGAGAAGGGAGCCGACACCGCGCAAGTCCGCAGGATGGCTGGAAAATCCCCTGCCGGCGCCCGCGGGCGGGTCAGATTAGGTGGCGGGGATAGACGGCGTTTTGAAACCAATTTTGAGTTAGCCGTTTTGGGGGATCGTCGTGGCTCGAAAAAAGGGCTTTCCCAAGGGGTCGGTCTGTAAGCCTTGCTGGGAGCTTAAGTACTGCCCATACGGCCCGATGGTTGAGTACTTCCCTTGGGCCGGAGCGTCATGCAAGCCTGAGCAAGTCCGGTCGCGCTACAGCGAAGCGCTTTCCCAACTGATGAGCGGCAAGGCCAAGACGGAGCAAGAAGTCTGGTGGGCTATCGAGGCCCTACACGTGAACCAGCCCGATGATTGGGAGTTTATACAAGGCTTCGCTGCTGAAGAAGTGAACTGCAAGATTTTTGGTCACGCCTGCCCGGTCTTCTTTAGCCAGAGCGGGGGTACCGAAACGAAAGAGTACAGGCAGTCGGGACGGCACATACCACGTCAAGTCATGCTCCGAGTTGTGCGTCGGGACAATCACGTGTGTCAGGCGTGTCATAAGTACGTCCCTGATGACCAGATTGAATTTGATCACATCATCCCATTCTCAAAAGGCGGCCCTACTTCGGTGACGAATCTCCGTCTACTATGTCGCTCTTGTAATCGAAGCAAGTCCAATGCCGTAGATGCGTTACTAATAACTCGCTAAACGGATAACAATTAATTCAAGCCGACGCCGCTTCGCGGCGCGGCTTAACTCAGATGTTAGGCCTCCCAGAATGCCATCCGAAGCGTACTCCGAGTTCAATCAGAACCTCACCGATGTTCATCGGTTGGTCCTGCTACATAGGCGAGAGAGTGGTAGAGGAAGAGGAAGGCGGGGATTGGGTCACCTGACACGAGGCGGCCTCCTGCTCCTGTGCGCGGCTTGGGAACGGTACGTAGAGATGGTCCTTGCTGAAGGCGCGCAGATCACGGCTAACCGCCTGCCGGATATCAACGGATTGCCGCAGGCCGTTCGACAGAAGGTGACGAGCCATGCAAACAACAACTCGACCCCTTGGACAGCAGCTCAGTTGAATACGCCAACGTGGGTTCAGATCTACGCCGATGCAATCAAAGCACGAGTGGACAAGCTTCACACTCCGAAGCACCACAAGTTGAAGCCACTATTTGAGGACTTCCTAGCCATTCCAGACATCGGCACCACATGGAGCAAGGGCTCAGCACCAATCGACGACTTCGTTGTGCTGCGGGGAGAGGTCGCTCATCGCGGCGGCCAGAGCAGGTACATCCGTTTCGGGCAGCTAGTAGACCTCGAAGTTGAAGTGAAGCGCTACGTTAAAGAGACGGACAACTTTCTTTCAGATCATCTGCGCACCATCGTGAATCCACCGCGTCGCCCATGGAATCGCATAGCTTGAGCGCAGGGAGGCCTAACCCCTTGTATGGACTCCTCACGCAAGTGACCGAGTGATCCGTCGTTTGGGGAACGGTGCGGTTGCAGTCGTGTCCCACTGGGATTCCCTTCGGTCATGTCCGGCCTTTAGGTGAGCGCTCGGCGCTCTGGCCAGGATTCCGGCCAGCGCGCATGCAGGCGCGGTGGCGTTCGCAGGCTCGCGGCTGTCGCCGCTCGAAAGCCCTGCTCACCCACCGGAATAAAGCCACACGTTCAATCGGCCACGGGTGGCCAGTAGAGTTATTGGCTTGCTCGTTCCGGGGGCCGACACGTTTGTCATCGACGTTTCACTCGGGCAACGCAAGAAGATACGGAACCGATCAGTGCGCGGTGGCCGGCATGGCGCTGAAGTGATCGGAATCGAAGCTCAGGCGGTGTGGTTCGGCCGTCCAGAGGCGTAGTGCCGTCTCGTTGACACGCGCGATGGCGGCTTCCTTGATCGCTGCACGTCATGCGAGCAATATCGGGGCCAGTATTTCTGCAGCTTCGTTAGGTTCTGATATGAGAGCATCCGACCATATTCCACAAATCAAAGCCCTGGTCGCTTCCCCGCGGATCAGGCAGTATCTTGTGGGCATAACTTCAAATAGCGTTAGTCGCCGTCGGTCGTACAGGTCTCACGGTTTCCCATTCTACTATGTGCTGGAGACTGGCCTTACCAAGGCAGATGCGCTCGCCATGGAGAGGGATTTGTTCAAGTGTTTAACTACCGAGCCCGTGACTCGCAAGAAGTATCACGCAGAAAAAAGAGATAGCGCTTACCGCGCCAGCACAGGCGGCAAGAACGGAGACAACTATGTTGTTTACATTGCCGCGTATGGTGACTAACAAATTATTGATGACAAACCCGCTTCGCGGTTCATCGTAATTCATTCGTTAGGTCTCACTTGGAGGAATCACAGGTGTCCGAAATACCACAGTCCCAGATTGATCAGATTCTTGATTTCTTTGGTAACCGTGCATTTTCAACGCTAGAGTTCGTACAGGCTCTGTCCGAGGCCTTTCCGAAGACGATGCGTGCTTTGGAGGACCTGATTAGCGCCAAACCTCAGCCCAGGAAATTGGAAGCCTGGCGCAAAAGCGGCTCGGCACAAGGGCTGCAGCCGATCATCGCATGAAGCAGACGCGGCAGCATCTCGCGCAGGCGAAAGCGGC
>JAIBAQ010000395.1 GCA_019695095.1 Candidatus Hydrogenedentota bacterium | reverse complement strand
GGCAACGTCGTTTCGGCGACGCTGAAGAAAGATTCCTGCAAAGCGCAGAACGAAGCGCTGTTGGAAATCTACCGTAAGCTTCGGCCTGGAGATCCGCCGACTCTCGATACGGCTACGCAATTGTTCCAGGGCATGTTCTTCGACGCCCGCAAGTACGACTTCTCGCGCGTCGGGCGCATGAAGTTCAATATCAAGCTTTTCGATAAGGCGGATGAAACGTCGCTCGACAAGCGCACGCTTACGGAAGACGACTTCATCAACACGATTCGCTACCTGCTCAAGTTGCGCAAGGGCGTTGGCGCCGTGGATGATATTGATCACCTCGGCAACCGCCGCGTTCGCGCCGTGGGTGAGTTGCTGGAGAACCAGTTCCGCATCGGTCTGGTGCGCATGGAACGCGCCATCAAAGAAAAGATGTCTGTTTACCAGGAAATGTCGACGGCGATGCCGCACGACCTGGTGAACGCCAAGCCGGTGATGGCCGCGATCCGTGAGTTTTTCGGATCGAGCCAGCTTTCGCAGTTCATGGACCAGACCAACCCGCTTTCGGAAATCACGCACAAGCGGCGTCTGTCGGCCCTTGGGCCAGGCGGTCTGTCCCGCGAGCGCGCCGGTTTCGAAGTGCGCGACGTGCACCCCACGCACTACGGCCGTATCTGCCCGATTGAAACGCCGGAAGGTCCGAACATCGGTCTGATCTCCTCGCTGTCGTGCTTTGCCCGCATCAACGACTACGGCTTCATCGAGAGCCCATACCGCCGTGTGGTGCAAGGCCGATTGGTGGATGAAATTCGTGTGCTGAACCCCGGCGACACCAACACCAAGGTCGGCCAGGTGCTGGACCGGGAAGCGTCGGACAAGCTGAATCGCGACTTGAAGGCGGGTAAACAGCCTGCCGAAGTGGAAGCCCACTGCGACTACCTTTCCGCGTGGGAAGAAGACAAGTACATCATCGCCCAGGCCAACGTGGAGATCGATCAGGCCGGTTCCATTGTGGCCGATCTGGTGAACGCTCGTAAGCAAGGGAACTTCGTCCTGATTCATCGTGACGAAGTGGAGTACATGGACGTGAGCCCGAAGCAGCTTGTTTCGGTGGCTGCCAGTCTCATTCCGTTCCTTGAAAACGACGACGCCAACCGCGCTTTGATGGGGTCGAACATGCAACGGCAGGCGGTGCCGCTGTTGCGTGCCGATGCTCCGTTTGTCGGTACGGGCATGGAGTGGGTCACGGCTCGCGATTCGGGCGCGGTGCAAATCTGCCGCCGCTCCGGCATCGTGGATTCGGTGGACTCTGAGCGCATCATTGTTCGCGTGGAAGGAAACGTCCACGAAGGGCAGATGTCGCGCGAAGTCGGTGCCGACATCTACCAGCTCATTAAGTTCAAGCGCTCCAACCAGAATACCTGTATCAACCAGAAGCCGATCGCCAAACTCGGCCAGCGAGTGAAGAAGGGCGACGTGCTCGCCGACGGGCCCTGCACGGACAAAGGCGAACTGGCCCTGGGCCGTAACGTGCTGGTGGCCTTCATGCCCTGGCGCGGGTATAACTTCGAAGACGCGATCGTGGTCAGTGAAAAGCTGGTGAAGGAAGATTACTACACCTCGGTTCACATCGAGGAGTTCGAAATCGAAGCCCGCGACACCAAGCTTGGTCCTGAGGAAATCACGCGCGATATTCCGAACATCAGCGAAAGCTTCCTCCGGAACCTGGACGAAAGCGGAATCATCCACGTCGGCGCTTCCGTGAAGCCCGGCGACATCCTGGTGGGCAAAGTGACGCCGAAGGGCGAAACCCAGCTTACTCCGGAAGAGAAACTGCTCCGTGCGATCTTCGGTGAAAAGGCCGGAGACGTGAAGGACGCCTCGCTGTACTGCCCGCCGGGTATCGAAGGCGTGGTGGTGGATGCGCGCGTGTTCTCGCGCAAAGGTGCCGATCTGGATGAGCGTTCGAAGCTCATTCTGGAAAACAAGATCGCCGGCCTGCACCGCAACCTCGAAGACGAAAAGCGCATCCTCAACGACGAGCGCGCCAAGCGCCTGTCGATGTTGATGGACGGCAAGGAAGTCCTCGCCGATCTGCACGATGAGAAGACCAACAAGAAGCTCATCAGCAAGGGTGCTTTCATCACTCGCGACATCCTGGAAAAGATCCGTGCCCGCGACCTGAAGCGGCTTCGCTTCAAGGACAAAGACCTGCGGATGAACGAACAGATCGACGAGATCGAAGAGATGACGTCGCGGCAGATCGCCGTGCTCGAAAAGATCACGGAAGAGAAGACCGCGAAGCTCAAGAAGGGCGACGAACTGCCCCCGGGCGTGATCAAGATGGTGAAGGTCTACATCGCCATGAAGCGTAAGCTTTCAGTTGGCGACAAGATGGCCGGACGCCACGGAAACAAGGGTGTCATTGCCCGCATCGTTCCCGAGGAGGATATGCCCTATCTTCCCGACGGTACCCCCGTTGAAATCGTGCTCAATCCGCTCGGCGTACCTTCCCGTATGAACGTGGGTCAGATTCTGGAGACTCACCTTGGATGGGCGGCAAAGGCGCTCGGTCTGCACTTCGCGACGCCCGTTTTTGACGGCGCCACCGAACGTGACATCAAGGATCAGTTGACCAAAGCCGGCCTGCCGACTTCCGGTAAGATCCAGTTGCACGATGGTATGACCGGACT
>JAIBAQ010000394.1 GCA_019695095.1 Candidatus Hydrogenedentota bacterium | reverse complement strand
GGCTTGTCCTCGTAGCCGTCAAAATCGAAATGCCACCACTCCGTCGGGAAGGGAATGAACCCGTGGCGTTTCATTGCCTTCTCCAGTCGGGCGCGGTTGGCAATGACTTCCTTCGGCAGGTCCATGTGGTCGCGGTGAGCGCGCTCGGTGAAATCGTCGTACTCCGTCGGCATGGGCACGTCGTTGCCGTTGGCATCTACGAGCGTCAGGTCTATCGCATACCCACGGTTGTGGCGCGACCCTTTGGAGGGATCGGCGACGTAGCGCGGGTCGGGCAGTATGGCCCAGAACGCGCGTTGCACGGACAACGGCCGATAACCGTCAAAGACTTTCAACCCGTAGCCTTCCTTATGGAGGTCTGCCTGCACTTTCGCGAGGGCGAGCGCGGCGTCCTTCACGAGAAAGCACCGCGCAACGGGATACACCGTCTTGCCGGTAAAATTGTTCGGCGTGGCGTATCGAATATCGAGTTTGATGTCGGGAATCACTTTCACCAACTCGACAAGCTCGGGCTGCGTGGAGACGGGAGTTGGTGGTGGCGTTGTGCAACAACTAAGGGCAAGACAAAGAATGAGGAGAAGCAGCGATACGCGGTGACGATGCGAGCGGGGAAATAGGCCATTCATGCTGAGCATCCTTAGTTAGACGCCATTTTAATGGACAGGCTTCACACGATGCACAAGACAAAGATACTCGCGCGGAGGCGCAGAGGCGCAGGGAGATTGCGATTTTGGGAAGCCTGCTGACGAAAGAGAAAAGTGCTATTGAGTCCCAATTTGAAATTTCAAATTACAGCCAAGAAGGCGGGGCTGAGATTCGTTGAGGATGTGGACGTCCTCTATCTCAAACAACGTTCCCTGTTGTTGCTCCGATCGACTTGAAGAATTGCCTCTCATGTCATCCCGAGTCCGCCCAAGGCGGGCGAGGGATCTGGCTTATAAACAACTCTATTTGGCACCAGATGCTTCGTATGCCGAAAGTGGACTCCTAAGAAACAGACCGCGACAGTTGCTTGCGCCCTTACAGGGCTCACGTTGGGTGGGGGGCTGGTACCTGGGGTTTCGATTCGCGTCGTTGACGCGAATCTCACCCCAGGCTGGAGTATTTCGCGCTTGCAGCGCTCTGGAGTATCGAGTCAAATCGTTGGTGTGTATCGGTGGTTGAGTCCCTTTTGGATGCGGCTATGCCGCGCTAGGCTAGAGTCTGCCGTGCCTACGGCACTCCTGAGAAGAGGCTCTCTGAGTAATTGCGAACGAAGCGCAGGGCATATTGCCCAATGCCTTGTGAAGACTGCCCACTTGACCGTTGTTTCTGCCACTGAAACCCGCGCTCACGCGGTTACTGGCTCAGCGTGACAAACCTAAGCAAGCGTTACGTATTGTTTCAATCAGGTCGCTTCTTAGGAGCCTCTCCGCCACCGGCGAACGAAGAATCCAACTCACGTGCATCATCTTCAATCCAAAATCCAAAATCCAAAATCTAAAATCCAAAATCATCCAATCCACCCTGCCGCATCCTTCGCCCAATACGTCAGGATTAGTTTCGCTCCGGCCCTTCGGATGCCCGTGAGTATTTCCAGCGCGGCGCGCTTCTCGTCGATCCAACCGTTGGCGGCGGCGGCCTTCACCATGGAGAACTCGCCGGAAACCAAATACGCCGCGAGCGGCACGTCGAACCGGTCAGACGCCATGCGAATGATATCGAGGTACGCGAGCGCGGGTTTCACCATCACGATGTCCGCGCCCTCTTCGATGTCGGCGGCAATTTCGCGCATGGCCTCGCGCGCGTTGGGGGCGTCCATCTGATACGAAGTCCGGTCGCCAAACTGTGGCGGCGATTCGGCGGCATCGCGGAACGGCCCGTAAAATGCCGACGCAAACTTCGCGCTGTAGGCCATAATTGGCACGTCGGCAAAACCTTTCGCGTCCAAGGCCGCGCGGATCGCGCGCACGCGTCCGTCCATCATGTCCGACGGCGCAACCATGTCGGCGCCCGCGCGGGCATGCGCAACGGCCTCTTTCACGAGCAACGGCAACGTCGCGTCGTTATCGACGTCGAACGCGCCGGCGCGCGTCTTCGCAACGGCCCCGCAATGGCCGTGGTCGGTGTATTCGCAGAGGCACACATCGGTGATGACGCACAGCGACGGGCATGCTTTCTTGATGGCCTCGATAGCGCGGCACACGATGGCGTCGTCGCAATAGGCCTGCGTGCCGGTGGCGTCCTTGGAATCGGGGATGCCGAATAGAATCACGCCGGGCACGCCCGCCTGCTCGATGGACTTCGCCTCTTCAACGAGCGTATCCACGCTGAACTGAAAATTGCCGGGCATCGATTTGATGGGATTCTTCACGCCGGAGCCCGGGCGCACGAAGAGCGGCATGATCAAGTCGTCCGCGGAGAGGCGCGTCTCGCGCACCATGCGCCGCAACGTCGGTGTGGCGCGCAATCGCCGTAAACGCATTTCCGGAAATCCCACGGTCGCCTCCTTACCTTGTCTCGGTAAATGCCTGCACAATCGCTTCAACGAAGCTTGGAATGTCGTGTGTGTCGGGTTCTATGGTCACCGGCATGCCCAACTCGGCGGCGGTCTTCGACGTGATGGGACCGATGGACGCGAACTGCGCCGTGAGCGCCACCGCATCGAGCCGCGTTGCGCCGAGTATCTCGGCAAAATTTCGCGC
>JAIBAQ010000393.1 GCA_019695095.1 Candidatus Hydrogenedentota bacterium | reverse complement strand
TATCGTACGGGAGCAGAAACTTCAAGAGATGTGCGAGCAGACCTTCGCAACGGCACGAGACGCGTTGAGAAGCAGATTGCCGATTTGGTCCGATGGCACCATGATCGGCGAGATTTCAAGTTTCAATCGTCGAGCCCGCAAATTTCCGAAGGGGAATTGAAAGCGATCTTGAGATGTACGCAACAACTTTCTGCAGACGACAGAATCTCCAAAGGGGGATTTCTCATCGAGTTCTTGTGTTTTAGCAAATCCCACGGTCGCGCAGTTGAAAAGGGGTGGGAGTCCTGCCCTTCAGTGCGAGGAATCATTCGAAGATGGCCCGGCTGCAGCGGAATGCGTTACAAGCCTCACATGGATTGGGCTTTGTCGGTGGGTGTCTTGACGCTGATTCGCGAGAAGCGTCAGTCCGCCGATGGAACAGGTAGGGCTCGAACCTATCTTTTATCCATTCCGACGGATGATACAGATGAAGCGACACTCACCCATTCTGAAGCCCGTCTTCGTATGACGTGCGTTGTTGATGGCGACGATGTCGTGCAGGAGTCGGCGTTGAGCTTGCCTGTCGCGAGTGACACGTATGATGTTTGTCTTCCTTCATCGAAGGAAGAAGGACTAGAGACAAAAGAGACCAGAGATCGAAGTATCGATTGGATGCCAAAGGAAAAGAGTGAAGAAGCCAGAGCATCAATGAAACTCGACACGCTTTATCTTTCACTGCCCGTTGGTCACGAAACGTTCAGCGAAAGGAAACCTCAACATGCCTGCAAAAGCAACGATCGAATCGGTCAATCCAATGATTGCCACGAGGACCAGGACGACATGTGGCGTGAACATACGCGGGGTTCCGCGAGAGATATGGCAACGCGCCCGTCAGAACGCTGTCCTATCCGGCCTTTCGTTCCGATCCTATGTGATACAAGTCCTGGCGCGAAGCGAACCAATGAGGCTCCCTCCGATAGCAGCCGACTTGGATCAAGCGTGTATCAAGTCATAGCCTTGACGAGCAATCTGAATCTTCATGTTCTCTGCATAGAAACACCCGTCGGCCAAATCTGCCGCTTCGTGAACGGAAGCCAGGCCCGCGATTCTTCAGCGAATGGGACTATGAAGGGAGCCGGCATCCAAACCGAATCCTGAATCTATGCGATCACCTGCTGCTATCAAGTCCGCCTGAGCGGACGAGATCTAGTCTGGCGCTGCGCCTTGGAGCGCGCGGATAATTTCCGAGATCGAGGTTGCTTGTGGGGCGAGAGCGTGGACCGAAAGGCCGTCAGACTTTTGGAGGGCCTGTTTGACGTCCTTTGCAGACACGGCAAAATTGAGGTTTTGGCCCATTCGATGCGTGATCGTATTAACTCCAATCACTTCCCCTTTCGAGTTTATCAACGGGCCACCGCTATTTCCCGGTGAGATTGGGGTCGTAGTCTGAATCCACGTTACGCGAAGCTTCAGCCCGGGGAGCGATTTGGCCATTTCATTGGCGTCTCTGATCGCACTGACAATTCCATCAGTGGGCGTGAAAGAGAAACCATACGGAGCGCCCAATGCCATTACCCGCTGACCCCTTATCGGAAACTCCTCACAAATAGGAAGAGGCTTTCGACCTTCGGGGACGTCCGTAAGTCGAAGCACTGCTAGATCCTGTTCTGGGTACATGGCAAGGTAGCCGGAGATTGCTACCTCCTTTCCATCGTGAAAGACGGCCCGAGCCCGCATTGCGTTTTCAACGACATGATAGTTCGTCACGATTGTTCCAAGGTCATCGATCAGAAAGCCACTGCCGGTGCCCGCACCGCGCCTGCCGCGAGTATCGATGCGAACAACTGAAGGCTCGATTTGCTCAACTAGCCTGGAAATGTCTAATGCACCAGACTGAAGTTCCTGAGATCCGGAACTTGCCGTCGGTGCGGCGGCGACATCGGTGGCGGACGTTGAGGAAGATTCGTTTAATGTGCAAAGCACTCGAAAACCGTAATCGTCGCGACGTACGTCTGCATCGTTACCGTCTCGGAACGCCGATCGACACAAGCTCGCCGGGGCACGCCAAGAACCGCCCCGAATTACTCGCAGTTCGCCGTTTGCCGGGCCCTTCGGCGAATCCATTGAAGACGATGCGTAGTAACTGCCCGAGAACCAGTCTCCGCACCACTCCCAGACATTGCCATGCATATCGTAAAGTCCAAACGAATTTGGCCGATACGTCCCGATCAGCGCGGCTTCCGATGGGCGGCGTGCAGGATCGGAAAACTGGGCATCTTCTGTCGACAGCTGGTCACCGAAAGCAAAAGAAGTACCCATGCCTGCCCGACAGGCATACTCCCATTCAGCTTCAGAGGGCAACCGATATACCCGGCGGGCCGACACTTCGTCCGGCATAGACGACAGCTTTCGGCAGAACGCAGTTGCATCGTCCCACGAAATGCCGTACGCCGGTCGCCGCAAGTCCTCAGATGGCGGTGTGGGCCCGGTTGCCGCGGCGGCTCTCATTACGCGGTCGTATTCGCCAACGCTGACTTCGAAGCATCCAAGGTAATAGCCATTTAGAATCCGAACGGAATGCTGAGGAGCCTCCTCGGGGTTAGCACCTTTCTCTGTACTCGCAGCGCCCATCCGAAATTCACCGGGAGGAACGTATACCAATTTCATCCCAAGAGAATTGGTGATAAACAGATGCTCGTTGGGCTGAGGGGATGATGCC
>JAIBAQ010000392.1 GCA_019695095.1 Candidatus Hydrogenedentota bacterium | reverse complement strand
GCCCACGCCGCCTTTCACGGCGGCAATGACCCACGCCATACCCCACGCTCCGTAGCGGGGAACGACGAAGAGTCCAAGCAGCAGCGTCGCAAGGACTTTGGCAAGTTCGAGGAAGGCGATGGCGCGCGAGTGGCCAAGGCCGTAGAGGGCGGCTCCGGCAGGGGCGCTACCCATGGCGAAGAGTGTACCTATCAGGAGTATGGCGAAGAGAGTCGCGGTCTGGGCGTAGTCAGGGCCAAAGCTCACGCGCACGATGGGCGCGGACAGCAATATGATGGGGAGTGCCGCAGCGGCGGCAAGTCCCATCGGACGCGCGAAAGAACGCAGAAAATGGCGGGCGTCCTCTCCGGATCGCAGTCCGCTGGCTTTGGGCAGCAAGACGCTGAACAGGGTGCCGATGGCAAGGTCGCCCAGCAGGGTGAGTTGTATCGCCGCGCCGTATGCACCGATCGCCGCCTTCGGCTCGTGGAATGCTGCCAGCAGGAAGACGTCGGCGCGTTGGAACAGACTTGTGAAGCAGCACGCGGCCAGCACCCATTTCGCAAAATGGAGCATGTCTTTCCATACCGGTGAAGGGCCGGTATTCTCACTGAAAATCGCCGACGGCAAGCAGACCCACGCGACTATCGTCGACAGAACGGCGGCCAGCACGTAGGCAAGCAGAATCGTTGTGAGTCCGTGCCAAGCGAAGAAGAGCACAACTCCTACAATAACGAGCCGCGAGACCGCGTTCAGAAGCTCGAACCCGGCGTAGGCGGCAAAGCGTTGCTGGGCCTGGTAGACGGCCTGCGAGTATCCCCACAACACCGTGACCGCCGCTCCAGCGAATGCGATCCATATCGCGTGTGTCGATACCGCGGTTTCGTGGCCGGGCTCAAGAAGCAGGCGCTGCAAAGGCGCGGCGAGCGCCACCCCCCCCAGCAGCAACACGGCCACGAGGGCCAGTTTTGCGGACAGTATCGCCCGGTAGTAGGGAATCGAATCCTCGGGGCGGGCATCGGACTGCTTCGCGACAAATCGGACCAGGGTTGTATCCATGGCTGGCCCGACAAGTTCAGACGCCACTTTCATGATGGAGAGCAGGATGACCAGATCGGCATATCGGGCAGGGCCGAGTAGTCGACCCAGCAACAGGACCGTCGCGAGTACTGCGGCACTCGCCGCAATGCGCGCGACAAACACGCCTCCAAACGCTTTCGCCCAACCGGATGTTTGTTGCGGGGATACCTCGTCCGCCACGGCGCGTTGACTACGCCGCGCCCTTGGCGAGCACGACGACTTGGAACGTCCGGAACAGGATGCGGAAATCTTCCATGAGCGACCAGTTGTCGATGTAGGCGAGATCGATTTCCACCCAATCCTTGAACACGAGGTCGCTGCGCCCGCTGACTTGTTGCAGCCCCGTGATGCCCGGGCGTACGCTCAGGCGCCGGCGCTGGTCCCAGGTGTATTTGGCTACCTCCGCGGGCACGGGCGGACGCGGGCCCACAAGGCTCATGTCGCCAATAAAGACGTTGATGATCTGCGGAATCTCGTCGATGCTGAATTTTCGCAGCCAACGCCCCACGCGCGTCATGCGCGGGTCGCGCTTCATTTTGAACACGGGGCCATCTGCCTCGTTCTGAGCGGCCAAAGTTGCCTTCAGCGCTTCCGCGTTGGGAACCATCGTGCGGAACTTAATCATGCCGAATCGGCGACCATTCAGGCCAACGCGCTCCTGGATGAAGAACACGGGACCCGGCGAATCAAGCTTGATGAGCATCGCCATAATCGGGAACAACCACCACGCGACGGTGGCCAGAAACACAAAGGAGACGGCCATATCGATTACACGCTTGAGCATCAGTTGCGTGAACGCTTCTGGAATGGCCGACAGCGACAACACGGGAATGTCTTCAAGCTGGTGTACGCGGCTGGTGGCGACGCGTAAGGGGAACAGATCTGCAATGAAGCGAACCGGCACTCCGACGCCTTCGCACAAATGTGCCGCGCTCTGAATGGACTCGTAGTACTTCCGTACGGGAAGGCAGATGTAGACTTCGTCAATGACACGGCTGAGCAATACTTGCTCCAGGTCAGTGAGCGGCCCCAAGTAGGGTACGCCATACTCTTTGAGATAGTCCGCGCGTTCCGGATCGTCGTCCAACAATCCCACAAACTGAAAACCGTAGCGGCTGTGTGTCGAGGCGACGTCGGCCAGATGCTTTGCGCGGGGATTGCCGCCAATCACGAGGACTTGCCGGAAATTGTATCCCCTTCGACGTATGGCCCACAGGGTAAGCCGCAGCGTCAGCCGGAACGCCACCAGCATCAAGGCGGCCGCAACGGCGAAATAGGCAAAGAAGGAACGGTCGATGCCTTGACGGTTCACAAAGAATGTGAGCGTGGCCGTTACACACAACGCAATGACGAGCGCCTTTCCGATACCGAACAACTGCGCGGGAAGGCTGTCGATGCGCTGCGACGCAAAGAGCTGTTGATCGCCCGCGGCCAAAAGCCAAACCACCATAAACGACAGGTAGTAGAAACGGTGCTCAATATAATGGTCGCGAAGAGATTGCGCGCCGTCGGCGTGATGGGTGAAATACGCGGCAATAAGACCGGCTGTAAGCACGCACGCCGCGTCGAATACGGCAAGCGCGACAGTCAGTTGAGATGCATTTCGCTTTAACATAGGCGTCTGCTAGTTATTACTCGCTT
>JAIBAQ010000391.1 GCA_019695095.1 Candidatus Hydrogenedentota bacterium | reverse complement strand
AAGCGCTGCGTGAGGCGCGTCTGTAGATCCAGAATCCGGCGCCCAACGTTGATCCGCGCCAAGAGTTCGTCCGGATCGTAAGGCTTTGACAGGTAGTCGTCCGCTCCTGATTTCAACCCCTGCACAACGCTACTGGTGTCGTCCCGCGCTGTAAGCAAGATAAGGTAGGGAGCTGCATTGGTCTCCATGGACCGAACCCGCTCACACACCTCCGGCCCGGTCATCCCAGGCATCATCCAATCGAGGATGGCCATTTTCGGGGCATCCGGTTGACTCAGGGCTTCCCAGGCTTCCGTCCCGTTTCTTGCTTTGACACATTCGTGTCCGCGTTTTTCAAGAATTCCCGAAAGCATCATCAATGAAGTCGGGTCATCCTCGGCAATCAGGATGCGCATGGTTGATAGATCCCTTCCGTGCCCTGCTTCATGATGCACACACAGTTCCGGCCCTGGGCCTTCGCGCGGTACAGCGCCGTGTCCGCGGCCGACAGGACCTCATCCATGGTTTGATTCTCGTTCGCTGCCGAGGCTCCAATGCTGAGGGTGACTCGAACAAGACCGGCGTTGGTTGCGAACGGCACGTCAGCCACCTCCCGTCGCAGACGCTCGTAAAAATCAAACTGATAATCCTCGCCAATCCCGGAGGCCACAACGACGAATTCCTCACCGCCGAACCGGCCCACGGTGTCATGCGCGCGAACCGATTTCGTTAGACGCCGCGACAATTCGCACAGCACCTCGTCTCCAACTCCGTGTCCCATCGTGTCATTGATCTTCTTGAAATGGTCAACGTCACAAATCCCCACGCTTAATCCCCAGTTCTCTTTTTGCAAATGCCGGTTGCTTCGGGAAAGCTCCCGCGCAATTGTCTCCGTTACCGCCCTGCGGTTCAGGGCCCCGGTCAGCGGATCGTGCGTGGCCTCGTGCGCCAACGCGTTTCGCGCCTCAAGCAGACTCTCCCGGAGTTCAATCAGACGTGTTCCCACCGACACGCGGGCTCGCAGCTCTCCCGCGTCGTAGGGCTTTGCCAAATAATCGTCCGCACCCGCATCGAGGCCCGCCACGACGTCTGCCTTTGCATCCTTCGAGGTCAGCATGATGATGTACGGCGGCCGCTCGGTCGGTTGCGCGCGCACACGGCTGCACACCTCCACCCCCGTCAACTCCGGCATGACCCAATCGAGAATTGCCAGTTGGGGCGCGTCGGGGCCCTGAAGCGCGCGCAGCGCTTCCACGCCGTTCACCGCCGTAACCACTTCATGGCCCTGCTTCGCCAGCACTCCACTCAGCACAACGCGCGATGTCGCGTCATCCTCGGCTATCAAGATGCGCATGGAACCCTTCTCCCCATTTCACTTCTCGGTTGCGTTGGCCGCGTTTCGCGTCGGCAATACGCGGCAATGCAACCGCACTACGGTTTCTCTTGCGGCACGCGAGCACGTTTGCGCCCGCATGCGTTCTCATGGCACACCCCCGGCAGCCTGCTTCAGTGCATTCAAGTACGCCGCCAACGTTTCGCGCAAAGTTTCGAAGTGCGCCTCGAGTTCTGAAGGGGCAGATGCCAGCGTATCGATACGCCCGCTAGCGGCTGCCTGCTCGACGGCCGCGGCCGCGGAGCGCAGGGCCTCGCCACCCACATTCGCGGCCGCGCCCTTGATGGTGTGCGCCTGTCGCTCCGCATCGGCGGTCATTCCCGCTTCGATGAAGCTCCTCAGCGTCGCAATCTGAAGCGGCATATCTTCCAGGAATGTCTCAAGAACCGAACAGGCAAGTTCTTCGTCATGCATCAATCGCCCTAGCATCCCCTCCTTGTCGAAGATGCTTGAGTCCTGTATGGCGACAGCAGCGGCGGTCTTGTCCACAAGTCGCTTCTCGGCGCCGAACCCCATATCGCCTTCGCTCGGGAGCCACCGCTCAAGAGCGGCTGCCAGGACTACTGGCGAAATCGGTTTGGAGACGTAGTCGTTCATCCCCATGCCGAGGCAGCGCTCCCGGTCGCCTGCCATCGCATGAGCCGTCATCGCGATGATCGGAATCTGACTGTTCAGCACTCCCGACGCCGCGTCCCGGATCCGCCGGGTTGCCTCGAACCCGTCCATTTCCGGCATCTGCACGTCCATCAGGACAAGCTCATAGGGAATGGTTCGAAGGGATTCGATCGCCTCCTTGCCATTGGCCACGGCATCAGCCTTGTAGCCGAGCTTCTCCAGCATCTTGATCGCAACAAGCTGGTTCGTTTTGCTGTCTTCGGCAAGGAGAATCCGCGCCCGGCGCTTGCGCGCCTCCGAAACCCTGTGCCGTGTCACGAACCGGACCGAGCCCGATGCCGGTTCCGCATGCCCGTCCGCAAGCACCATTGCAAGCGTATCGAATAGCTGCGATTGCCGCAGCGGCTTGGTTATATACGCGCTGAACCCCAGAGAGCGGAAGCGATTCGCATCGCCCCGCTCGGCCAGCGAAGTCATCATGATCAGAATCGTACTGGTGAGTACCGGATCCGCCTTGATCGCGGCTCCGAGCCCAGCCCCATCCATTCCGGGCATGAGCATGTCCATGATGACTACGCGGTACGGGTCGCCTTCCGAGGCGGCGACATGAAGTCGATCCAGCGCTGCCGGCCCAGATTCTGCTTCCGCGTAGCGGCATCCCCAGCTCTCGAGCAGTCTCGTCACAAGCAGCCGATTCACCTCGTGGTCATCCACCACAAG
>JAIBAQ010000390.1 GCA_019695095.1 Candidatus Hydrogenedentota bacterium | reverse complement strand
AATTTCGCCGCGGGGATACGAAGTGACTTGATAGCACCCCCAGGGGCGGGGTTATCGTCGGAGCGAGAGGCTCGATAACTACGCCCGTTATGTGCTTATCGTCCACGGCAACATAGAACACGATGTTGGGCAGCCGAAACGGCTACTGACGCGAAACCCAGACCGGTAATCTCAATTACGGAGTCTCATCGAACGATTCAACGAGGGCTATCTGAGTGCTCCCTGTCAACCAATCCGCCCGGTCGCCTCGCACTTTTCCTTGACACTCCATCACGAACTCGATGTAGGATCAAAGACCATGAGCATCCCCGAATATCGCATTCTGGTCCTCGGTGGCACGAGCGCTGGCAAGACTACCTACCTTGCCAGCATGTATCACAGCCTGTCAACCCAGGGAGACAACGGTTTCTTTCTTAAGACGCCGTCCAATGATCAAAGCGCTCGTCTCGTGGCCACGTACTCCGAGATGGCTGATAAACGCAGACCGTTCCCGAAAGGGAATCCACTGGCTGATCAGGCTGAGTGGTATTTTGATTGTTGCGTGCAATATTCTGGACGCACCTATACCGGATGTCGATTCGTGTATACGGACTACGCAGGAGCGCGCGTTGATCGAGTTACGGCGGAGCGCGACGTCTTCGACGCAGCAATCAATCGGGCGGACGTGTTGATCGGAATGTTAGATGGAAATAAGATCCTTTCATACCTGAATAACGAAGATGGTTCGGAGTCCTATGTGCTGCACGACTTGGCGCAAATCTGCGCGCTTCTTCAAAGCAACACAAAAAATAACCGACCTCTTCACTTCGTACTGACCAAGTCAGACCTTTTTAAAGGGCGATACGAATTCGAGACGGTCTTCAATACTCTGAAGCAGGATTGTCGCCCGTTCCGAAATCTGGTGACTCAATACCGCGCCTCCTCCTGCCCCGTGCGATGCATCCCGGTTAGCTCGGTAGGGGAGGGGTTCGCGAGGCGCGAGCCCAACGGGGAAATCACCAAGAGCGGTCCAAGGCGCATTCCACGCCCCGAAGGAGTCGATGCGCCTTTGGCGTGTGTACTTCCGGATATCCTTCAAGTCCGTCTTCAAGAACTCGCTAAGCAAAGGAACCAAACGGCAGCTAGCCTTCCTCAGGGGAGGCCAACCCTTCCATGGTGGGCTCAGATCGCAAACGGGGTGGGAGGATTCCTCGGAGGGATTCCTGTTCGGGATTTACCCGCCGAACTTCGTGTTCCCGCCGCTCTCTTCAAGAGCTTGGGAGGGGTATTGGAACGCGTCGCAACCACGGAACAAGCCCACGTCGCCGCACGCGTTCGCGAACTGGAACAGCAGCGAGAACGGGCGCTTTCGTCTGTAGTAAGCGAAGAGAAGGCTCTCGCCGCCATTACGGCCTCTTTCGCCCTTATACAACATCACCTGGATCGGCAGTACCCTGAGAATGTGCTTCGATGAAATTGCGTGGGTGGCCATTTCTGGTTTCTAGAACGAAGACCGTCGATCATCGCACTATCGTTGCTCCCTTGCGTCTCCTGAACAAGGCGAAGGGGCTGGCAACTGCAACGGTGTTTTCAAACGCCGCTGATGACCAGGAGAATATCTTCCGAAAAAGGAGAGTGTTTGGGCTGTCTGATCGACCGTGCGTCATCTTCTATCGGCGTCTTACGGCAATGAGTTCCTTTTGGGGGACAATTGCCAGTGAGCAGGTCGATACACCAAGCAAAGATGCGGACGGAAGAGAGCTCTGGTGGGTTGAAGGTTTCATTACCTGGGATGAAAGTGCGAGCGATATTTGGCTGGATGGCAGTGCCTTCACAGCGGTGCGTACAGCGCTGTCAAGACTGCCTCTCGCTGATTACTGGAAGAACGACCGGGAGGATGTGCTCGCATCGGATGACCTGCCTCTTGAGGTTTCTCCTTGTCTTACTCGTGAAAGTTTTCTTGATGAAGCTGACTATAATAAGCCGAGGTCGATAACACCAAACCCTACCAAAGCGTCGAGGGATCTTCCTCCCAACCCGTCGACGCAGGAAAACAGGGGTGGCACTTTCCAAACGCGAGCTCCGTTCCTCCGCCGGGGCAAGGTCTTTATTACGGGGCTGCTCCTGGGATTCCTCCTAGGAATCCTTACGGGAGTCCTCCTCGCACGGGCATTTCTACCCCATACCAGAACGCTGATCCGGTCAAGCAGATCAGGTCGGGAGACGGTGGTGCCGGGGCATCGAATGACGCCTCCGTAAGTTCGCAGATTGCAGCGTTGCACGAAGCAATCAATACGCTGGGTCGCCGCATCATCGAGGACGAGCGTAAGATTTACGAACAGGGCCAACAGATTGTGCGGCTTGATAAGGCGATTCAAGATCTGAACTCGGAGGTGGCAAGGCTCGTCAAGTCAAAAAGGTAAGCTGGGTCGTCAATGCAGGTTGTGAGCGAGACTGGTGGCCAAGCGGGGACGTGCAACGAATGAGGGGACCAACAATCTGGCATCTTGAGGTGCTTCATGTTCTCTGCTGCGCACGCCCGGCCCAACAAGCCGATGGTGCCGACCGCCACCACTCCCCTCGATGTCGCCCCGCTGCACCCACTGCGGCGGCACATCGGCAGGCCGTTGGGCAGCGAGACTTGACGTGGCTAGCCGGCATGCCTACCTTTGTGCGGGGATTTTCGCCGAAGGGAGACGATGATGAACAAGCTGGACAAGTACATTTCGGGTGGCGCGGTGACCGTTGGT
>JAIBAQ010000389.1 GCA_019695095.1 Candidatus Hydrogenedentota bacterium | reverse complement strand
AAGCCTATAGTCGAACGCAGCGCTCCCTTTCAGGTCATTGGGATCAACGCTAAAAGAAGCGATAGGACCGTAGTTCAACGGGTCAGATGCGTGCAGAGTACGAACAAAGGCCACGCGGCCCATGTCGGCATATGCCAGTGGAAGATTATCCCTATTCTGTCCTTCAACGGTGAGGACGCCTTGTCCCGATGACACGACTCTTCCGATGTCGAACCATTGCCATCTGCCCGCACCTTGATTTCTCCACGGAGTGATTTCCCCAATTTCGCGGCCGATGGCATCGGCATGGCTATCGTGCCAACCAAACCGGAGCGTTGCGCGCGAACCGTTTCGACTTGAAATCTCACACCACATGCGGGCAACAAGGGCGTATTCTCCCGGAGGAAGCTTCACATCAGCGAAGATTCTTGCCCCCCCCGTTGACTCATGATCGAGCTTCACAACCATGGCATTTCGATCCAGATCATCGACTTGCTGCGGGTCCGTGTAGACTACCGGGTACCACGCGTCGGAATCCGGTGACTCACGCGTGAATGCCAGTGGCTCGACGGTCTCGGTTGAGGCGTACACATCGCACGTGAGCGGTCTCACCGATCCTTTGTTCATCGTGATTTGGAGAGGAATCGTTGAGCCCTTTGTTGCTGCTTCCGAAAGTGACGTACTCACGGCAAAGGTACTCTTTGGCTGGACTTCCGGAAAACCCGCGTTTTCCCGCTGCGTGGTATCCGCCACATTCCACACGCCCCGGACCTCATATGCTGGCTCGTTGAAGTCAGGGTAGTCCCCGACTTGGGCCACCTTCAGAGGAGCTCCGCGTGTTGATTCAACGTCATAGAGGTATAGGGTCACACCAAAATACGATTCACGTTCCACACGCTTCGCGTGGTGATCGAGCCATCCGACGTACAAATTTGCCGTGCTAGGCACTTCAAATGGCTCCCACCACGATACGACAAACCAGATTCGCTTGGCTCTTGGCACAATAGTATCGATTCGTTCCGGCATTGCTCCAATGCGTTCCCATAGAGTCCGAGCGGGGAAACTGCTCACAAGCCCCTCCCGATCCGCGTTGGTGAATCCAACCGTATAGTGTTCGGCCTGCGGCAGGTAATAGTACTTGCCTGACAACAAGGTTACATGACTGAAGTGCATGACCACGTCGCCGGACTCCCAATTCGACTTGATGTGCTGGGCAACAGACCTGTTATCCACTCTGTAGCGAACTCCCAGCCGGTGACTGCTAGACGGGTGCAGATGATGCTCATAGAGATCCCCCAGGCACGGCACGGTCAGGACGGTGATCGCTCCGAGAAGCCCAATTCGTCCCCAGCGGAAAGGTATCGAAGCGAGAGCAGTCGCGATGAGTATAGAGGTTGTCACGGCAGAGAATATGAACAGCCGGTGTTCGTAATAGGAGAAACTTCGTGTCTGCCAGACAACAAGGTTGGCAATCATCGGCACCAATGATAGGGACAGCAGAATGAGCAGACTATTGGCGTTCTTGCGAAGGTAGTAGCATCCCATAATCGCGAGTATGCCTGCGAGGACGAACAAGCCGTGATAGGCGGGCACACACGAACTATACCCAGCAAAGAAGTTCTTGAAGGTGATGAGACCTGTCCAGTACGTCAGAGGCGGGTACCAATTGGTGGTCGTCTGATTGGCTATTTCATTGATGGCAAGTCCCTGTCGAATCGCGGGGTAAGAGAATACAACTACCCCCAATTGAGAGATGGTCCAACGCGGAAGTTTACGCCAGTGGCTGCGTAGCGTAAGGATATACGCCACATTAAACGCAACCACCACCCATGCAGAGAAGAAATGGTTATACATCGATGCGGTGAGGCAAAACGTCAGGCCTATCCAATAGATGCTGCGGTTTCGTTCAAGGGCGCGAAGCATACACCACAGAGCGCACAGCGCCAGCAGCACATGGGAAGGATAAGGGCGCAATTCCTGTGCGTAGTAGACCTGAAACGGGGAAATTGCCACCAGGAATGTCGCGATCAACCCGACCTCCGTCCTCCTGGAAATCTCTTTTGAAACCAGGTAGGTCATAGGGAGGCATACAACACTCAATGTCCACGGCAGCAGACGCGCGACAAAATCGGATGCAGCGGAGCCTTGATCTACGCCTGTTATCCACTCTAAAGCTCCAAACCATATCCAGGTTAGAACGGGCAGCAGAGGCGGCTCTGTGCACCAAGTGGAATCGAAGAGCCGAAGCGGGGCCTTGACGAACCCTGCAACATAGAAGGTGGCGCCTTCGTCATACCAGATACTGCTACCATTCAACCGGTAAAGACGAAGCAGAGCACCAAGAAGAATTACCGCGACTAGATCCCACCGGGGACGCCAGCCGCTGCAACAACACATGCCGTGCTTCTTCTCTAACTTCAATGTCTAAAAGCCCTTCGGTAATTTATTCAACCAAGGATCGGGGTAGCAAAAGGAAGCGAAGATACACTATTCGCAGTGCACGACTGCCTTCTGCGATCATGTTCCTGTACGAATGTTTCGGGAATACGCTACCCAAAATAGCATATGAGGACTGGCTGAACAATCACCTATCACGGCACCATTACCCGTTTGGGACTCGCAGCAACACAAAAATACTTGTTTCAAAGAAATGTCTTGACAGGGTTGGGGTGTTTCTGCCAAATGATCCGGTTTTGGCGAGGGGTTGCGCCTCGCCCGGTCTGCAGTCATGAAATAGGTCGTAACGTTTTGTGGGGGCGCTGGTTAGCG
>JAIBAQ010000388.1 GCA_019695095.1 Candidatus Hydrogenedentota bacterium | reverse complement strand
TGCCCGCCGCCGTCAGCCCCTATTTCCGCGTGTCAACCAGCCAGGACGGCCACGACCTGATCCTGGCGGTCGATGCCTTCGACAACGGCGCGACGGTCAATCTGACCCAAACCAACGCCCGCCTCCGCACGCCATCGGGCCAGACGGTCGATCTCGTGCTGCCGCAGACCGCGCCCGGACGCTACGAAGTGCGCCTCGTCGCCCCACAAGCGGGGTCCTACGGCCTCGATTTGCGCCAGCCACGCGCGAGCGGCGGCGTCGCCGACGCCAACGGCTTCGCCGTGCCCTATCCCGCCGAGTTGCGCGGCCCCACCGTGGGAGACTCGATCCTCGGCTCGCTGGCCGACCGCACGGGCGGTCGCGTCCTCCCGAGCGCCTCCCAGGTCTTCGACACCACCGTGCTGACCAACGCCCCGCGCTTCGCGCCCTTCTGGCAACCTTTCGCCGCCCTCGCGCTCCTCCTCTTCCTCGTGGATATCATGCTGCGCCTGCGCCACTCCGCCACACCGAGGGGCATGCTGCGGCGGTTGCTGCCGAAGTAGCAGATCTCTCTTGTTGGTAACGACAACGCGATAGTGTACACTGCTTCTGTGAGAGAAATTCACGCAGAAGCAGTGTTCGTGATTCGAGGTTGGCTATGTTAATTCAATTTTCCGTAGGCAACTATCGCTCGTTCAAGGAACCCGTGACGTTGAGCATGGTCGCGGCGAAGATCGGCTCGAAGGATAAGGAAATCGATGCCAACAACGTTTTCGAGGTTGACAAAGATCTCTCGTTGCTAACGAGCGCGGCGATCTACGGCGCGAACGCGAGCGGCAAGAGTAATCTTGTCGCCGCAATTCGCTTCATGCGCCGATTTGTACTGTCATCTTCGCGCGATACGCAGGCGCAAGATCCGATCATTGTAGAACGGTTCCGACTCAGCACCGAAACTGAGAAGAAACCTTCATTCTTCGAGATGGTCTTTCGAGCGGAAGGGAAGCAGTATCGATATGGCTTTGAGGTCGATTCACGGCATGTCGTTTCGGAGTGGCTGTTTCATGTGCCCAAGGTTAGGGAAGCACGCCTATTCGAGCGGAAAGGGGCAGCTATTCGGCTTGGACCAGGGTTTCGAGAAGGCCGAGGACTTGAAGAGCGAACACGACCAAATGCATTGTTTCTCTCCGTTGCCGCACAGTTCAATGGGGCAATTGCGAACTCTATTCTGCGCTGGTTTTACGGCATAGGTGTTACTTTTGGTCTGGATGATGGTGATGATTGGGCAGAGACCTTGGTTGGGATACTTCAACGGTCAACACGCCACCAGGTGGTGAGCTTCATCAAGGGCCTCGACCTTGGCATCATTGATGTTGAAGTAGCAGCTTCAAAAGTTACTCTACCGTCCTTGCCAGAAGAACCCGGATTCTACGAGCGGAAAGAGAGCCGTTCAGCGACTGAGCGATTTGTTGATCAAGTCGATGCAGACGTATTCGCAGTCAAGACTCTCCATTGGAAGTACGATGCACAGGGCAAGCCGACTGCTATGGAGCAGTTCGATCTTGAGCAAAACGAATCTGAAGGGACGAAGAAGCTATTTGCTCTCTCCTTGCCCGTGATTCTTGCATTGAGGGAAGGTAGGCTTATGATTGTTGACGAACTTGACGCTAGGCTGCATCCGCTAATCATCTGTGAAATCATTAAGCTCTTCAACTCGCGCATCACTAACCCGCATCATGCTCAGTTGATCTTCACTACGCACGACACGAATCTGTTAAGCAGCGGACTCTTCCGACGTGACCAAATCTGGTTCACCGAGAAGTCGGTACAAGGAGCTACAACATTGTACTCTCTTGTCGAATACCGACTTGACAACAACGCTAAAGTTCGCAACGATGCTTCATACGAGAGGAACTACATTGAGGGGCGATACGGAGCAATCCCCTTCATTGGTGATCTTCGACAGTTGATCGTTGGCAACGGCGATGTCAAGCAATCGCGGGAGAACCGAGAGTCGACGCGGGTATGACCAGCGGCGGGTGAATACTCGCCCGCTGCGGACGCGCTTCTTAATCGTCTGCGAGGGAGAGAAGACCGAACCCGGCTATTTCAAGAGCTTCCGGGTCTCGAAAGCGGTAGTTGATATTCGTGGACTTGGCTACAACACTCGCAGTTTGGTTGAGAAGACAATCGAGATCAGCAATACAGGCCAATACGATCAAGTTTGGTGCGTTATGGACAAGGACTCTTTCTCTGATGAGATCTTCAATGCTGCGCTCCAGCTTGCCAAGAACAACGACATTCAAGTGGCGTACTCCAACGAGGCATTCGAGTTGTGGTACTTGCTCCATTTCCATTACTACAACACCGGTATCACGCGGCAGCAGTACATTGATAAACTCGACGGGCTACTCGGGAGTCCGTATCGTAAGAATCGCCCAGATATGTACGATCTACTCACCACTCTTCAACGCGATGCCATTCGCAATGCGGAAAACCTTTTGGCAACCTACGTGCCATCACAACCTGCGCGCGACAACCCGTCTACGACTGTCCACCTTCTGGTACAGGAACTCAACAAGCACAGTGTTTAGCATCGAACTCAGGCAACCTCCAGATCCCGCACCCGCGCCGCATCCACGCGCTCCAGCGCCGCCAGCTCCTCGTCGCTTGGCGGCGCGGTGGTGATCGGCTCGCCAGCGGGCAGGACAAAGCCTGTTTGGGCGCGCACCTCAGCTTCTGATGACCAGTGATGGACCGACTCGATCATCA
>JAIBAQ010000387.1 GCA_019695095.1 Candidatus Hydrogenedentota bacterium | reverse complement strand
GGGACAACGGGCGGCGCCGGGCGTGGAACCAGAGGCACGGCATTGCTGCAACCGATATCCGGGTCGCGATACAACAACTCTCGATTGCCCGCCGCGTCGAGCAGATAGAGGCCCAACGCATTCGGCGCATTCGCGCCCGGTTCCCACACAAGGGGCGTGGGGCTGTACGACACCAGGAAATACTTCTCGGACAACGGCCAGGGCGACTCGTAGTACTCGGGGATGTCGCGCGTCTCGGCCTCGGGGAAGGGCACTTCAGGTGTTATCCGCGTAAGAGCTTGCTCGCCGTTGTTGGCGATCGTGGGATCGACCACGGCAATCGAGCCGCCCGTGATAGAGTGGTGCGCGGACGCTGTAAACACCATTTTGCTGCTGTTGGGGATGGGCTGAATCTGAAACGTGCAATGCGGTGCGGGCGTCGCGTTGCCCCACAGGGCCATTGGGTTTGTGCCATCCGGCCGGCTCGACCAGAGATTCTGGTGAGTGACTGCGTCGCGGTCGATGTAGTCCCAACGGCTATACAGAATCAGCCCTGTATTGGACACGGAGGGGAACCACTCGTTGGTGTCGTGATAGGACAACGTGCGGACGCCGCTGCCATCGCCGTTCATGCGGTGCAGCGTGTACACGTGCCACCGCGGACTGAACTGCTCGCCAAAACACCGCGCGTATCCCTTGCGGCGCGTGGAACAGAACGCGATTCCGCCATCGGGTAGATAGGTTGGCATCAGGTCGTCATAGGGACCCGATGTGAGTTGGTGGAGTCCCGAGCCATCCACATTCACTTCCCAGACGTGATAAAAATCCTCATCGACCTCATTGTTGAGCGCATTGTAGTGCGTGTTCTTGCCGGTACACGCGACGTAGGAAAACACAATGCGTTTCGCGTCATACGACAAGCGCGGCTCAAGCACATTGCCTTTCGACAGTTGACCGTCCAGCAAATCACGCGCTTTCAGCGAATATCCGGGCCGCTCCAGCACAAACAACCCGCCTCCGGGCCGCGCGCGCCATCCGTAATACTGCATGACGAGATGGCTGTACGACGTGGGCACGCGCTTGCAGAAAAGCAACTGGTCAAAGTTGAGTAGGGGGTTCTTGAACGCAATCTCGCGCTTTATCCCGCGCACCTGCGCATACAACGAACGCCACTCGTCTAGCGTGTGCTCCGCGCCGATCGTTGCCTCCATCAGACTCAGACGTTGCGACTCCGCGGAAAGGAAGTCATCTGACTGTCCCGCGCGCAGGTCTGCCAGCAACTGCCGCGCCTTGTCATAATGGCGGCGTGTGGCGGACGCATACGACTCCGTGCTGTCCGACAGCTTGTCTTGAGCGTGCCAATCGGCTTGGACCAAGGCCCATAGATCCAACGACAGACGGCCTTCTCCTTGAACGCTTGCGAACGCCTTGCGCAGTTCGTCAATGCAGGAATCGGTGACACCGGACTCCAGCAAAGACTGCGCCGCCGTGAATCCTTTGCTCCACGGCCCCGAATACGGCATAGCGATAATGTGCGGCAATAGGAGGGAGGAGCCAGACTCCACTGCCATTGACGAACCCGTGTTGCCATGTTTCACCGCGACATGCAGGATCCCTTCTCGCGAAAGTTCCGCCGTCACCGTCCACGGCGCGGCTCTTGTCATGGCCAGCGCCAATCCGCTCTTGTCTGTCTCGTCAGAAATGACCACCAGCGGCAGGATGTCTTTGCTTTCATGGGCAACGGCAGTCCCCACCATCGTTGTAGCTTCTCGAAGCGCCGCGTCAACGGTCAGGACACGTACAACCGGCAATCCCCTTGCCTCGCTCGGGTCCGTCTCCATCTCGCAGCGCCAGCAACTCTGTTCGGCGCCGATCGCAGAGAACGCCTCCGACGCCTGATACCGCTCACCGTCATCGTAGGTGAGCACAGGGTCCCAATGTGTCGTATCGCATGCAATGTGACCGCGCTTGTGCACGACAAACCGGATTGCGTCACCTTTTCGCACGTCCATGGAAATGCCGGGTTCGACACCCTGGGCGTCGTTGCCGTCTATCTCGGCGGACCACACCGTTTCACGCCCGTGTCGTATCTCAAGCTTCACGCCGTCGCCGCCGCCATTGTTCGTGTCGGCCTTGTAGACTCGCTCCGAGACCGTAAGTCGTCCGTCTCGCGGAGCGGTAAACCGGCGCACACTTGGCGTGTTCTCTCCGGAGTGTTGCCAATCCTTGCCTACGCGCGTCCAATCGGGCCCCGTCCAGAAAGACGATCCGTACCAGACATCCTGACTCGGAGAAAGAGCCCGATACCGCCCATCGTCCTGCTCGTCAAAAATCCGAAAACCCCACTCAAGAATCGGCGTTGAATCCGTCGAGACGGCCGAAGACGTCGGATTGGTCAATGCGCTTTCAATGACCAAGGCGCCGCATTCCGAAATCCATCGCTGCCGTTGCCGCACCGCCAATCCCGTAGATGAATCGGTCCGAACGAACTCCGTCTCCGCCATCGCCTCGGCATCGGCCACGTAACGGCCAAGCAGAGAGTCATCGGACCCATTGATGAAGAGCGACATGGGGCTGGCCCCCGAACCGACGCCGCATGCCGCGGGTCCCGCGCCAAGAGTTGTGAACGCGCACAAAGCAAATGCACAGACTAGAGACATATGGATTCCCCTATTGATAGCGGGCTTCAGGTCATGTTTGCGCGAATGAGAATCTTCGATCGCACAGGCAGGCCCCCCAACGCCGTGAATTCGACGCAACCAGTTTGGCCGCTGACGTCAC
>JAIBAQ010000386.1 GCA_019695095.1 Candidatus Hydrogenedentota bacterium | reverse complement strand
TCCGTGGGCAAGGGAAGCTCGGAGTCGTCTTCCTGGGGCAGGGGCATCTTGAACAGGGAGGGGTCGAGGAACTCCGCTATCACTTCCGAAATGTGCGCCTTCTTCTCTTCGAAGGACCCCTGTTCGATAATCTTCCGGCTTAGAGCAATGATCTTGGTCCGGAACATCACCACGAGGTCGTGGCAGTTGGGGCAAGGCAGCACAACTACAACGTCTTTAGGGACTTGCGACGTAACAATGCGCGTTGCGCCGCAGTGGGGGCAGGCAGTAACTTTCATCGTTAGCCTCTCTACTCCGGATTTCTCGCGAACACACACAAACAAGCTTCGTAAGTCACCTAGGTGCAGGAGTTACACCAAAGAACTCAGTGGTTCTCCCCAGACCGAATGTGTTCGTGAGAAATCCTCATGGCATAACCTCAACGTCTTGCACGTGAGCATTTTGCGTCGGCGCTCAATCGCGCCGGTGCAAAATGCGGACTACTTCCGAGCAGTCCAGGCGGGTGTGCCGCCTCTTGAGGCTAGATCTTAGTCCACCCATGCGGACCAGTCAAATCAGCCTCCGATTAATTGGACGAACTATGCGCAGTGAACATTCATTCCCGGCCCGCTCGGGCACTGACCCAAGCGAAGCGAACGAAGGGAGCGGAGTCGGGTTTGTCGCCGTTCGTTACCGGAGCAGGCGCTCTGCCTCTGCGGGATCGCGGGGGACTTCCCGCACACAGCGGAACCCAAGGTTAGGATCGGACTTTCCGTAGTCCATTTGCTCCGGGGCCGATTTCGAGGGCGTTTCGCTCTCGCCGAAGGACGCCCCCAGTATGACCAGGATATCGCCAAACGTTGGCAATCGGTTGGCATTTCCCGATGCGGCGAAGGAACTGGTCCACTCGTAAATGTCGGAGGCCATGTACTCCGAATTGATGTCGTAGGCCCGTTGCCACTCGTCGGCGGTCGGCAGCCGCGCGTCGTGGGAAGAAGCGTAAGCCAATGCATCGTAGTAGGTTACGCCGACAATCGGAGCGTCGGGCTCACCCCCTATCGGCACCGTGCGCCATCCGCCTTGGACTGTGCTGCAGAATTCGGCAAACTGCGCTACGCTTACCGGGTCAATCTCAATATAGAAACCGTCTTGACCGCTTTCCGTGGGCGGCACGAAGAATCTGTCGTCGGGACTTGGAAGCGCGGCAAGGAAATACTCAAAGGCGTGTCGCGCAAACTGCTCCGCCTTCACCGGGTCGGACTCCCGTGCCTTTTCGGCTGCGTCGAGGAGTTGTTCGCCTTGAGCAACCAGATCCGTACGTTCCACGCGGGCCGTAGCGGTCTGAGCCGCCTTGGCCACGCGCAACCATTCGTCCAGATTACGGCTCGATTCCGCCGGGCCCGGGGTTTCCTGCGGCTGCGCCGGAACAACAGCGGTTGCCGCTTCGTCAATCACTGCCTGGCGCCGCTTCTCAATGCCATTGAAGCCTACCGCCGCGAACGCGAGAATCGCCATAACCAGCGCTATCCCCGCCACGCGCATCCAAGGAATCGAAGCGCCGGCGCCCGCGGCCTTGGGCTTTTTCTCCGGCAGGCTGCCGCCTTCCTCAATAAGGGTCAGGACGTTCTGCAAATCCGCCCGGAGTTCCACGACGCTGCTGTACCGATCGTCGGGGTTCGGTTCCACGCACTTCGCGATGATGGGATCGAGCGCAGGCGGAACCTCCATCATGAGTTGCGACGCCGGCTTGGGCACCCCGGTCGGCAGGTTGCCGGTGAGGATCTCGTAGAGCATCACGCCGATGCTGTAAATGTCCGCGCGGACGTCGACGTTGCGGCTGTCCTTCAACTGTTCCGGCGACATGTAATGTGGCGTGCCCATGATGACCGCCGTCGCCGTGAGGTTCCCGCTCGTCATCAACTTCGAGATACCGAAGTCCATGAGCTTCATGGTCCCGTCCTCGAGAATCATCACGTTCTCGGGCTTGATGTCCCGGTGGACGGTGTACTGATGGGCATACTCAAGCGCGTTGCACAGATGGATCATGATGTGCAGCGTCGTCGTGACAGGGAGCCGCTGGCCCGAGGGCAGTTGGTCCAGCATGCCCCGCAACGACCGCCCCTTCAGATACTCCATCGAAATGTAGACGACGTTTTCCGCGCTGCCGATGTCATGCACGCGCACGATGTTCGGATGCGACAACTGCCGCGCGATGCGCGCCTCGTTGAAAAACCGCTCGACGACCAGCTTGTCGCTGACAAACTGCGGCAGCAACGTCTTCAAGGCGACCTGCTCATTGAGCGTGTTGTCGTGGACGCGGTAGATGCAGCCCATGCCGCCACGGCCCACGACGTCGACGATGGTATAACGCCCCGCCAACACCTGGCCCCGGCGAAACGTGTGCATGCCCTGGCGCGGCTGCGATTGCTGCGCGGGCGGATTGCCCGAAGCAGGCGGCTGCATGCGCACCTGAGGCAACGGCGTATTGCACCGGGCGCACGTCTTCGACCCTTCCGGGTTCGTGTGCGCACATCTTGGACACTTGATAGAGGTCATGGCTCCTTCGCGTCAACAGCAGAACTGCCGAACTGATGGTACCGCGAAACCGGGGGAAGTGCAACGCGGGGAAGGGGTACACCACAAAGACCTCCTCGGAGATCGGACTTTCCAGTCCGTTTTCTTCGCCCTGTATCGCAACGGAGGGCGGACTCCAATCCACGCTGCTGATCCTGGTTGTGGCGGGGTCTCCTGACCCGGCCACTCCCAACGACCGAATGGTCTCCCGTCTTGCCGCTT
>JAIBAQ010000385.1 GCA_019695095.1 Candidatus Hydrogenedentota bacterium | reverse complement strand
GCGCTACGTGCCGCGCGTTATCGTCACCGACCCGCTCAAAAGCGACGAAGCCGCCCGTAAAGAACGGATTCCCGAGGTCGAACATCGCCCGCACCAGGGGTTGAATAACCGTGCCGAACGATCCCACCCGCCGACCCGACGACGCTTGAAACCTGGCGGCGGGTGACGTATGCCCAACAGACTGGTGGAATCTCCAAATCCCTTCACATTCACGGATTCGGCGACGCTGTCGCGACCGCTTGCATGCTATGCTGGCGAAGGACTGCGTTGGCATTGATGCCTCATCGCATCTGCGACGATAATCGTGATCATTGATGCTTTGAACAACCCTCGACCATTATGCCCTGGACAACTCTCAGTCGCGCATGTGCGATCGCGAAGAAATCGAATCGTCCGATACTGCTGGTCTTCACCATAACGAACACGCGAGGCGAACCGTCCTACAACTTGCTCGACGCACTGGACAACCATCCCGGCTGTCGCGATCTCGTTGCGCGTGCATTTTCGGTCGTCCGCGTTCACACGCGGTTGCCGGCTTGGAACGAGCGCGAATCTGTCAAAGCGTTGAAAGTGCAGTTCGACGTGGAAGGGTACCCGACGATGATCGTCACTCGCGATGGCAAGACGGTCGTCGACCGGTTACTCGGTTGTCCTACGCCGGACTTGATTCAGCAATTTCTCGAAGGTGCGAGCGGCGAATACCGGTTGCCGACGTGATCGGCAACGAACCGCAGGTCTCGGTTCCCAAGCGACGTAAGCGCTGCAATGTCCTCCCTGAAACCTTAACCGCGTCCGCCAGCCTACACGGTTAGGGCTTCAATACGGTGTTTGGGTGGCGCTTGCGCTCTTCTTATTGGAGGGAGCTGGAAACACGATGTACCGGGGGCAAGGATCATGAAACGAATGCAAACCGGTGAAGGCTGGCCGGCCATCCGCCACGCTTAGCGCGCAGCACCGTTCACGTATTAGACGCACCCCTCGGCGGACCCGCCGCGAAAAAGACCGTACATTCACCGTAGCCGCCGACGGTTCTCTGAACATAGAGGTCCCCTGACTTGGTATTCAGCGGCTTCAGCCTGCCGCAATCAAAGCGACTGACACCTTGGTCCGGGCCAGCCGACTGGGCAATGATGACCTGGAAGTCCTTGCCGACGATTTTCACTTCATCGACGACGGCGATATGGACAGGGCTGCTGCCGCCTTTCCGGTAGTAGATCATGGCGTCGCCGGAGGCCACGTCCGCGACAGCCTTGCGCCGATTCACGTCGTAGGATCCGATGATTGTCTCCGGATCGATACCCCAGAAGTTCCCGGCGAAACCGTTGCAATCCAGGCCGATGTTCGCGGTGCAATACTGATTGACCGTCTTGGCGTCGGTGAGCTTGTAACGCGAGGCAAGCTGCACAACATTGCGGATATCCTCCGGCGAGCCCTTGCCGTAGAAGACGCGCTGGAGCTTGACACGGTCGTACGCTATGTCGCTGATCTTGAATTTCAGCGGCCCGGGATATTTGACCTTTAGCTCGCCCACGATGCTGTTGAGCAACTGAAAGAGCGCCTTGCCAGCGTTCATATTTCGCGGCAGCTTGAGGCCGTTGTTGAGGTACCGGTCAATCTTAAGGGTGACCACGGTTTTCTCGTCATCGAGCTTTGCCTTGAGGTTGAGGTAAGTTAAGTTCGCGTAGTTCCACGGTGAGATGGGCATGCTAGACTCCTTGAAATGAGAATAAGAATTGAATAGGTCGGCGCCGACGGCCCTTTACCGTCATTGAGCCGTACCTCGTAAGGGTCAGCGGACGATTGCAGGATACATCGGAGGAAGTTCTCGAATCCTTCCCGCAACCTGATCAAGTTCTTATCATTTTCGGAATCACCCCCGGGCGAACATCGTCCCAAATCGCCGATGACAACAAGCGTCCACCGTTTCGCGGCTTTCGAACTCGATAGAGACTGCCGAGCCTTGCGACTCAAGGGTCGCGAAGTTTCCTTGCAGCCCCTGATTTTTGACTTGCTCTGGCATCTCGTCGAAAACCAGGATCGGGTTGTGAGCAAGGAGGAACTGCTCGACACCCTGTGGTCCGGTGTGATCGTCACGGAGAGTTCCTTGCAACGAGCGGTCAGTCTGGCGCGAGCGGCCTTGCAGCAGGGCGGACTGGGAGAAGCGATCCGCAACTACGCGCGGCGAGGATACCGCTTCCATATCGACGCTCTAGAACCGGTGACTGATGCTACCCCGCACGATGCCACCCCGCACGATGCCACCCCGCACGATGCCACCCCGCACGAGACCTCTGCGACCACCGGGGCGGACCGCTGCTTCGCCCACGCCCAGTGGAAAGCTGCCATGCAAGGCTTCGCCGAGGCGGATCGCGTGGCGCCGCTGGACGCGGAATCGCTCGAACGTTGGGCCAACGCCGCCCTGTACGCAGGCGATCTAGCGAGCGCCGTGCTCCCCTTGGAGCGCGCCGCCGTTTCCTATTCCAGCCGGGGCGAGCATGAGGCGGCTGCCCGGGTCACGATCGGCTTGGCACGCATCCAACTTGAGTCATTGAATGTGGCGGTGGCGCAAGGCTGTCTGCGTCGCGCGACGCGTTTGCTAAGCGGACTACCCCGTGGCGAACAGCATGGCTTCCTGGCGTGGATGACGGCGCGACTATATTTGAATAACGGTGACTTGCCCGAGGCCATCCGATACGCTCTGGAAGCTCGCGACATCGGACGTGCGTTACAAAATACGGATATCGAGACCATGGGCCTTCTGTTATGGGGCATCGGGCTGC
>JAIBAQ010000384.1 GCA_019695095.1 Candidatus Hydrogenedentota bacterium | reverse complement strand
TTATATATTGAACGTCGTTGATGGCCATTGACTTCACCTCGCTTCAATCCTATCACAAGAAGTCCAACGACGCCACCAGCCGAGATCGCTACAACGGAACTCAAACCGCCGGATCATCCGCCACAACAAGTACCTCCTCCTCCTCAACGGCCTCCGACAACCCCTTCCCCGGCCCACGGAAAAACAACGCGAACACCGCCAGCACGCCAACCGCCCCCCAGGCAGGTATGCGCCAGATGGCATGCCAGTCGTGCACGAAGCCGTTCACCGGCTCCGCGAGTACGTGCGCCTCCATCACTTTCCCGGCCAACAACGTGCCGACGAACGCACCGACTCCCCACAAAATAAACGCGATGAAGCCCTGGGCCGCCCCACGCATCCGTTCGTTGCACTCTTCGTCGACGTAGAGTTGTCCGGCGATGAACAGGAAGTCATAACAGACGCCGTGCAACAAGATCGCGCCGATGATGAACGACGTGGCCAGGGTGGCCGCGTTGACGCTCTGCGCGAGCAGGAAATAGCGCGTGGCCCAGGCGATAATCCCGAGGGCGATGGTCTTTTTGTAACCCAGCCGGTGCAGCATGAGCGGCAGGAGCAGCAAGAACACCACATCAGACACCTGCGCCAGGGTGAGCGCACGGGCGAAGTTGGGCCAGCCGCTTTCGGTGAGGTAGATCCCCACATTAACGAAATAGAAGTAGAGCGGGATACAGATGAGGAACATGCACCCGATAAAAATGGCGAACGAAGGCTTCCTCAGCAGGCCAAGCGCGTCCAGCCCAAGGATCTCCCGCAGGGGGACATTCTCGCCCACCTTCTTCGGCGGCGTATGCGGCAGGGTCAGCGAATAGAGCCCCAGCACGACCGACGTAGCACCGGCGAGATAGAACTGCAGGGCGACCTGCTCCGCCTGGCACGCGGTAACCACCAGCCCGGCGGCCACCCAGCCCACGGCGGAAAGCACCTTCACCTGGGGAAAGTCCTTCTTCGCATCCGGCAGTTGATGCAGCGATAGCGAGTTGCCGAGGGCAAGCGTGGGCACGTAGGTGGCGCAATACACAATAAGCAGGGCGTAGAACGGCGGAAACGCCGTCATCCGCGGCAGCAGAACGAGCAGGACCCCACCGAGCACCCCCAGAACCCCAAGTAACTTCTCCGTGGCGAAGTAGCGGTCGGCGACGAGGCCGACAAAAAACGGCGAAATCATCGCACCGACCGCAAAGGCCCCATACGCCAGGCCGATCTCTCCGCCCGTGAATTTCAACGTGTTGGTCAGGTAGGCCCCCATGCTGGCATACCAGCACCCCCAGGTGAAGTACTGCAGAAACATGAAAACGGACAGGCGAAGCTTGATGTTCGAAGGCATGACGTTCCTCGCGTAAGGGGGAAAGCAGAACTGCACCAATTGCACCGACTGGAGAGATTAGAACCCAACCGATGTCGGGATCGCAATTGCGCCAGAAGGGCTCGCTGTCTGCAATCGTTGGGACCACCCACCCTTGTGGACATGCGGGAACTTGCAACCTGTAACGTATCGCGTTACAATGACACCGTGATTGCGAGTTTCAAGCACAAGGGATTGGAACGCTTCTTCCGGCGCGGATCGACGACGGGTATTCAGTCGGCTCACGCTGTGCGGTTGCGCCTTATCCTGGGCCGCTTGAATGCCTCCACCTGCCCGCGAGACATGAATCTGCCCGGATTGCACCTGCATGAGTTGCGGGGCGCACGGCGCGGAACGTGGTCCGTACAGGTAAGCGGCAATTGGCGGGTCACGTTTCAATTCGAAGGTGCAGACGCGATCCACGTCGACTACGAAGACTACCATTGAGGCGCCATTATGATGATGTATAACCCACCCCACCCCGGCGAGGTCCTCAGGGAACTTTGCCTCGAACCGCTCAATCTCAGCATCACCGATGCCGCCAAGGCCCTTGGAGTAAGCCGCAAGACGCTCTCCAGCATCCTGAATGGCCGCGCGGGCATCAGCCCCGAAATGGCCGTGCGACTCTCCATCGCCTTTAAAACCACTTCCGAAAGTTGGATGAACCAGCAGATGCAGTACGACCTCTGGCAGGCCGAGCAACACCGGGACGAACTCGCGGTGATGACATTGACCCAATAGGGACCAACCCGAACGAAAACTTGCGTTATAATACAAAGGAGGCACACCATGTCGCTGAACCGGAACCTGGAGATATTGCCCCAATGAGACGCACGCAAGTAATTCGACGCGCACGCCGTATCGCCTTTGGCGCGGGGCTTGTCTTTCTGCTCGCATTGATGCCCCTTACAGCCTTCGCGCAAGTTTCCGACCCCAACACCGGCTCCGCTACCACGCCCGAAAGCACAACGGCAAAGCCCGCGGGCTCGGCCCCGGTGCGGCAGGAACCGCAATACCGACCAGCCGTCGACCTGCGGACGCTGTTCCAGCGCGAAAGCCACAACCCGGACCGGGCACCACTATCCGTAAAAGGAAGAAAAGACGGGACCATCGAGGTGCGGGACCGTCATGGCGAACTCATTGAAATTTATCCCTCGGGCACCTTCGCCCTCTCCGGCCGGATCTCACCGGAAGCAATTGAACGCATAAACTCGCAACGGGCGACCGGGCAGGAAGCATTCGCGGAGCGCAAGGCCGCCGAGCAGGAAGCGGCGAAGCAGCAGATGGAGGCGGACAAGGCCGCAGATGCCGCGGCAACCAAAGAAGCGGAAGATAAAGACGCCAAGTGGAACGCGGACCTCGCATCAAAATCGGATGCCTATAAGACTGGCAGCATTGAAGGCATCGGC
>JAIBAQ010000383.1 GCA_019695095.1 Candidatus Hydrogenedentota bacterium | reverse complement strand
ACCGCTTCGAGGTCTTCCAGAATGTGGCGTGTCCGTTCCGCCGCGACGGGGCTATTGTTGCTCATTCCGCCTCCTCCGCCTCTTCCGGGCCGAGCCGATACTTGATGTCGTAGTTCAGGAGGAAATCCAGTTCCTCGGCGTTGAAGCCGTAGTGGCGGGCCAGTTCGCAGTCGATGGCGTCGATGATGGGCTTGGACAGGGCAACGCGGAATTCAGCGTAGGTGATTTCTGCTCCGTCCCGTGTGCGGATTGTCTTGCGAGTGGCATTGTTCGCCAGCGCCTTGTTCAGTTCCAGCCCGAGGTCGCGCAGCCGAATATCTTCCATTATGCTGCCAGGGACTGGGAAACCGGCGACCAAGGTTTCGCTGAGATGGAAACAGTCCCCATAGGCAATGAAGTATGCGTAAAAAAGGCTGCTGTTCAGCAAGGCACAGGCAACCGCGGCTTGTGCGGGCTTGGAGAAATGAACATAGCGGCCATGGGCTGGTGCGCCGACCACTTCGTCCTTGGCGTAGTAGGGAAGGCCGATGGTGGCTTTTACCCAGTATTGGGTCGCCTCCTGGTAGAAAACAAAGGACTTGGTTTCTCGTTGGCAAGCTGCCTCGCCAAGAGTGGTTTCTGATTTGTCGCGCACCTTGCGAAAGACAGTAACCTCGGCATTGGTTGCATACTTTGGGAACAATCCCGGATAAAGCACAGCACCGGTGGTATTGGCATACTCGAATTGCGCAAATAGCACGGGTCGTGCTTCCGTTGGCCAACGTTGATACCTTGTGGTCAACAAAGTTCCGTGCGCTTCTTTGGTTCCGTCAGAGAGAAAAATCACACTGCGGCAATGCTGAAGTCCGTCGAACAACTTCCCAGGCCGGTCATCGAAGGGGATTACATGAAGTTGGTTACTACGGCTTTGTAGCAACGAACGGACCGATGCCATGCGCGAGGAGCAGGTCAGAGGGAGCTGGACGATGAAACTCAATCGTCCCGGAGTAGAACGCAAGGCGAGGGCACGTTCTGTACAGAGGCAGTGCAAGTTGCCGCAAGATTCGGAAGTGAAACCACGCACGGTATAAGTGCGTTTCACAGCGGCATATTCCTTCCAGGGCGGATTCCCAATGATCGCATGGAACCCACCCTTGGCCATGATGCCGTAGAACTCGGCGAACCAGTGAAAGGGCTGATGGCTGACCCGCCAGGCGGTGAAGGGTTTGGGCTTGTCAGGGTCAACGTCATACTCGATGGCCAGGAAACGGTCGAGCTGTTGTGTCATGGCGCGGAGCCGTTGGCGGAAGGCAGTCTTGCACTGCGAATAGTCCAGTTGATTCGCGCCGAACTTCAGTTGCAGATTTTGAAAGACCTGAAACGCTTCTTCCGTCCGCTTCGCATCCTCCAGCACGGCTCCGAGATCGTTGTCGAAGTCGAGGCGTGCTTCCTTCTTGTTCTGTATCGCGTTCTGGACTTCCGCCACCGAGACGTAGCCCACCAGCGTGTTGCCGGCCCGGATGTTGAAATCAATGTCTGGCAGCGGTTCCAGGTCCTTCACCCGCTCTACCTGGGCCACGAGCTTCAGGAACAACCGCAGCTTGCAGATTTCAACCGCTTCCTCCATCAGGTCCACGCCGTAGAGGTTATGGACGATGATCGACTTGAGGACGTAATAGTCCCCGTTGGGGTGTCGGGCGACATCGGCCAGGATGTGCCGAAAGTCGGTGAACTTCTTGGCGGCTTGGTCATCCTCCGCGCGTGCGAGATCCTCCACGAACGCTTGCATCCGGTCCAGGCAAGCGCCATAGAGCGGTTGTAGGATGTTGAGGGCGGCGAACAAGAAGGCCCCGGAGCCACACGTCGGGTCCAAGACCGTCACCGTGGACAGCGCGTGATAGAAAGCACGGAGCAGTTCCGGCCCTTCACAACCGGCGATGGCGTCGGCGGCGAACTGACGAATGTCGAGATTGAACGTGATGAGATCATTGATGCGGCCCACCTGCCCCGCCGCCAACTTGTCGCGCAGCTCCAGGCAGCGCTGCCGCCGCGCCACATGTTCCCGCCACGTCTCCGTGGGCAAGGCGAAGGGCGCGGCAGCGGGCCGGTTCCAGCCGTCTCGCTGTGCTACTTCGGCGACGCCTTGTTGAATTACTGCCGGGAGCGGGATCACTTCCCCATCGTTATCGATCACCCCGTGTCGCATAGCGTGGTACAGGTAGCGATCCGGGTTCTCCTGCAAGAGTCGCCACAGGGCTGATCCCGGCCGAAAGGCGATAGCACATTCCCTCGCCGCGGCGTCAAACAAATACGGCAGGATCGTGTTCTTGCTGATGTAATCGGTGATGTCTTCCTTGGTGTAGTAAGCCCCCATCTGTTTCTGATTGATGTACTTCTCAAAGATGTACCCCAGCACGTCCGGGTTGATCTCCCGGTCGTTATGCAGCGGTCGAGTGTCCAGGTGCCACTCATACTGGTCGAAGAAAGCAAATAGCTTCTCGAAGGCCTCGTCGGGAATGTCGATCTTTGTGTGTTTGTGTTCCAGTTCGTGCACGTCGAACAGGCCGCCGTTGAGGTAGGGCACATCGCCGAGCAGTTCCTCCAGATCGGCGGAGAGTTGGCGGTTTACAGGCTGCTTGGAGAAGCCTTCGTGAAAAAGACAGAGCAGGAAGTAACGGTAGAAGGTTTGGAACTTCCCCTTGCCCTTGCGCTGCTGCACCTTCTGCAGCCGGTTGTTGAGGTAGTGGACGTCTTTATCGAGAAAACCTTTCTTCTGGATGAAGTAAATGAACATCAGGCGGTTGAGCATCAGCGAGG
>JAIBAQ010000382.1 GCA_019695095.1 Candidatus Hydrogenedentota bacterium | reverse complement strand
AGCCCTTTCCCAAGTCACGCTACCGAATGGCGGTCAAGACAGAAATGCTCCCTGGTCACGGTGGGGCATGACTTGGAGAATTGGCAGCAGTAGCTCGACGGTAGTGAGGGTGTGCATATTTGGCGGTTGTGGTGCGGGGACTCTGTGCTCCGGGGGCATGACGCGCGATAGTGCGGTATATACGATGAGGATAAAGGCATGATTCGGTCGATTCGCATGTGTATCAACCATTCCAGCAAGATCCGTACCCTTGACCTGGACAACCCCCGCCTTCAATTCGAACCCGGTTACAATGTTCTCATCGGGCCGAATGGAGCAGGCAAGTCAACGACGCTGGACGCAATCGCCTCATGCCCGATGTGCAAAGCCGATAAGGCCGGTCCCGATGGAGGCATCAAGTACATAACGACCGAAACGTTGAATCCGTTGTCGGGCGGTTCTTTCGCCACTCGCGAGAAGATGGTTCAGGCAATCCGATCCATGTTCAGGTCCCACGGGCAGGGCGTGCTGGATTCCTTGGGCAACCAGTACCAGGCTTCCGAGATCGCTGTGCTTATCGATAGTCCTGAAACCGGGCAGGATCACGAAAGGTGTGTCCTCATTCACGAGGGACTGCTCAAGATGTCGCGGCATGTTCAAGTGATCATCGCAACAAACAGCTTGATCTTCATGCGCGGGGGAAATCTCATCGACTTGGGGAACAAGACGCTGCCACGTCTGATCAAAGCGACAGAGAAGCTTGTCGCTGGTTTCGACTCTACCGTCTCGAAGTAAAGTCCAGTCCGGCAGGGCACCTGCTTTGCGGCATGATCAGGCGGGGAGGTCAGCCGAGCGCCGAGGCTATCGCCGCGCCATCGGGTTGTTCCAGAAGGACCAGTTCCGCCGGTAGACCCAGGTCGCGCCATACTGTGGTTGGCGTCGCGTACGTTGCTCTCAGCGTGGCCGCATCGAGCGGCGAACCGTCGCCACGAACCCCTCCGGCGATGACGACACGTCGGGGCGCAATCAGGGCCACGAGATGAGCGACATCTCCAACGGCGGGGATGATCCCGGGAGCGAGAATACCGAGCCGCTGATTGCGGTAGGGCATTTCCGTAACGAAACTCGCGAGCGTGTTCACGGCCGCCACGGACGTGATGCGCGTATCCAGCGCCGCCGCGCACAAGGCCACCATGCCCGCCGGTCCCAATCCGACTACAGCCAATTGGGCAGGCGCGTTCCCGGTGGTCTCTGTCAGCGCATCGATGGCGCGCCGCACGTCATAGGTCCATTGTCCGAGCAATGGCCGGCCGAGCCACAACGCCCATTCCGCTGTGTTGTGATCCGGCGCGCCGCCGATTGCATCGTTTGAATACGCCAGTGCGCCGGTCGCGCGGAGATCGATGGTGACGACTTCCCATCCTGCGTTGCGCAATGCCGTTGCCTCGTCGCTCTTGGTCGCGGCCTCGCTTCCTTCCAGGTTCAGGACGAGCGCAATCCGTGAAGACGTGAATGACGCACCGTACGCGGCGAGATCGATGCCGGGCTCGGAGCGGAAGCGCAGGGTGTGCGATGTATCGCCTGTCGCAGGTTCGATACGCGCATCGAGAGCGCACCCTGGCGGAAAGCCGCCGAGCACATCGTTCATCAATCGTTGACCTATCGCTGCGCGGTCTCGGCGCAGCGCATAGATAGCCTCCGGCGCGTTCTTTTGCGTAAGGAGGCGTCGCGCTTCGCGTGCGGCGAACTGTGGAAGCGTTACCCAATCGGCCGGTCGCGAGTCGCCGGGAAAACAACGGAGACTTTCCGGTGGTTCCGTTTCGGTGGGGGGCTCCGGCAGGGGAGAACCGTCGCCCGAGCCGTTCAGGAACCGAGCCATCCATCCGTACATTGCTTCGCGCATGGGCTGACTGTAGTCGTGGCCTGAATCGAATGTCGTGTGACGCAGGTGATCTGCCGCGTCATACAGTTTAAAGACGGGTTCGGCGTAGGCGATCGACTTATGTGCTTCTTCGACGGAGAACTGCACTGCATCGCGTGTGGCACTGATGACGAGCAAACCGCGCGGGGCAATCAGTCCGAGCACGCCACCTTCTTCCGTTGTGTTCAAGATACCCGGCACCACCTCGCACATACAGCACGCCGCGCCGAGGTATGCGCGGTAGTTGCCCACCGAACAGACCGGCGCCGCCGCGCGAAACCGCTCATCCCACGCGGCTGCGTACATGGTTTGATTTCCGCCGCCGCTCGCGCCGGTAATGCCGATGTGGGCGGGGTCTACCTCCCTCCGCGTAGCCAAGTAGTCGAGCGCGCGCCCATTTTCATAGACCTGCAGGCCGGATAACGGCAGACCCACGGGAAACAATGTGGCGGCCGTCATCTCTCCGTGATACTCGCCGAGCGCCGTGCCAATGGCGCGCTCGCCCGCGCCGAATGCATCGACTGACAACACGAAATACCCCTGGCGCGCCGCGCCAATACACCGGGCCTGCACCACGGGGTCTTGTTTCGCGCCTGGCCAGTGTCCGTGTACCTGGAGAATGGCGGGCATGGGGCCGGGCCGCGCCGGAACGTATGCGTTGGCAGTCATCCACACGCCGGGCAGGGTCTGGAAGACCAATTTCTCAACGCGATAGCCGTCGCGATCGAACGAACCAAGGATGCGCGGTTCAAGAGGTGGAGGCTCGGGCCAAGCGCCCCATGCGCGTGTGAGTGCCGCGCGAATCCCGGAACGCCGCGCGGTCCACTCATCCATCCCCGACACGGCAGGATGCGCCGCTATGCGCGCGTCCGCCTGCTGACGGACGAACTCAAGGTATGCATT
>JAIBAQ010000381.1 GCA_019695095.1 Candidatus Hydrogenedentota bacterium | reverse complement strand
GCCGTCAACCCCGCCTTGGATGCGCCGTAGATGTAGTTGCTCTGCCGGCCACGGTCGCCCGCCACGGATGACAATGCTGCTATGAACCCAGCTTTCTTCTCGGCGAAGTACGCCGCAAACTGCTCCAGCACAATCGCCGCCGACGTGAGATTGACGTTCATTGTCTTTTCGACGATATCGGGGTCGGCTTGTCCTTTGGCCTGTTCGTCCATAAACCCGTAGCACAACACGATTCCGGCAAGGTCCGTTTCAGCGACTTCCAGACACCGCTCCAACGTACGCGGCAGACTCTCCACCCGATCGGCATCAAACCGGACCGCCTGCACGGTTACGCCAAACCGGATCTCGATGTCCACACCAATCACGGCAGCATCGTCCACGTCGCGCGCGGCCAGAATTAGAGGACTGCCGCGCAAGGCAAATTCGCCGGCTAATGCCCGCGCAACAGACGATGTCGCGCCCAGAATAACCACCGTCTTTCCGTTGGCGTCGCTCATGTCGCGTCCGCCTTCCTCGGTTCCACGATGCGCAGACGCCGTGCCTGGTCGGACGAAAGCCTGCCCTCGGGATCGAGCTTCCCTTTGACCTCTTTGAAGACCTTGAGCAAGGGGTACATCGCGGCGAACACTTCAGGCTTGGTGCACACGTCTTTCGCGAGATACAGCCGCCCGCCGTGTTTCATGACCATCTCGTCGCATTCGTGCAGGAACGGAACGAGGCTGGCTTTCATCGGGATATCCAGTGTAAGCGTATATCCCTCAAATGGATACGACAGCAAGCCCCGGCTCGCGGGACCCATCCGTTTGAGCACCGCCAGGAAGGACGCGCGCGACGACTTGCTCAACTTCTCCAGAAGGTGAACCAGTCCGGCGGTCGCGTCGAGCGGGAATGTCGCCTGGTACTGCGTAAACCCGCGCTTGCCATAAATGCGGTTCCAGTTATGGATAGCATCCAAGGGATAGAAATACGTGTCGTAATCGATGATCTTCCCCGGCGCAGACGGATGCGCCGCGTAAAACACCGTATTGAAGGCCCAGATACTCATCGGATTGAGCATCAGCGACGGGAAATCGATGGGCACGTTGGGCTGGAGCTTGCGCTTCACCTTGAACGGGCCTCGGATGGACGGCGGCAATTCCTTCAGCGGAAGATGCTCTCCCAGCATAAGTACCGACCGCCCAAGGCTTTTCCCCTTCGCGAGGCAGTCCACCCAAGCCACGGAATACTTGTACTGCTGGTCCGTTTCCCGGATGGCCGTCAACAAGGTTTCGATGTTCTCGCAACGGTGGTAATCGACCCGGCAATAGGCCGTCTCCACCGGTATTAACTGTATGCGAGCACTAAGGATAAGTCCGGTAAGGCCTGCGCCGCCCACGGTCGCCCAGAATGCGTCCGGGTTGCGGTCCGGAGAACAAGTCAAGACGTCACCGGTCGGCGTCACCAGCTCCAAATCCAACACGTACCTGCTGAATGACCCCTCGCCATGATGATTCTTGCCATGCACGTCGTGGGCAATCGCCCCGCCAACGGTCACGAACTTGGTCCCCGGGGTGACCGGCAGAAACCACCCGCGCGGAAGGAAGGTGTTGATGAGTTCCTCGAGGCTGACGCCGCCTTCGCACTCGACAATGCCGCGTTCGGCGTCCCAGCCCAGCATGCGATTGAGGCGCACCATCGAAATGACGCTTCCGCCCCCGTTAATCGCCGCGTCGCCGTAGCTACGGCCCAGCCCCCGCGCGATGTATTCGGTGGGCCCCCCTTCCGAGAGCAGCTCGTCAATATCGCGCCGCTTCTCGGGGCGAAAGACGTTGCACTCTTCCACCGGGCATCGCCCCCACCCGGATAAGCGTTGTTTGGCCGATTGAATCACCGATTTCCCCATTCAACCCGCCGCACGGCGCGGCGTCACCGGATTATACGAGCAGACCGGGAGATAAGCAACGGAAGAACTGAGACAAGATGCGTCTTGCGCAGACGGTCCTGTGTCTTGAATGATCGGGACACAACCCACCAGACTTCTTTGCGTTCTTGGAGATCAGGAGACTGGAAAACAGAAAGGGAACTATGAAGGCAGGAATCTTCTCCATCGGGCTGGATACCTACTGGGCACAGTTCGACGGACTACTCGATAACCTAAACGGATATCATCGAGAAATCCGCGACCGCATCGCGCAAATGGGTGTTGAAATGGTCGACGCCGGCATGGTCGACAACCCCGAAAAGGCTCGCCACGCGGCGGCATTGTTCAAGCGTGAAGATGCGGAGATCATCTTCCTTTTCATCTCCACCTACGCGCTCTCGTCGACCGTCCTGCCGGTGGTGCAGAAGACCAAAGCGCCCGTGGTGATGCTCAACCTTCAGCCGGTGGCCCAACTCGACTACGAGGCATTCAACGCGCTGGGCGATCGCGGGAAAATGACGGGCGTCTGGCTCGAACACTGCCAGTCCTGCTCGGCGCCGGAGTTGGCCTGCGCTCTCGGACGCGCGGGTGTCGATTATCACCTCGTGACAGGCTATCTCCACGAGGAACAAGCTTGGCAGGAAATCCAGGACTGGGTTGACGCCGCAAAGACTGCCGCCGGGATGCGCGAGAATCGCGTGGGCATTCTTGGACACTATTACTGCGGCATGCTTGACGTCTACACCGACCTTACCCAGCAATCAGCCGTGTTCGGCAACCACTTCGAGATTCTGGAAATGTGCGAAGTGTTTGAACTGCGCCAATCGGTTACGGACAAAGAAATTGCCGCCAAGGTGGCCGAATTCAACAAAGAATTCGATGTCTCCAGCGAGTGCGAACAGGCGGAACTTGAGCGCGCCGCCAAGACAGCGG
>JAIBAQ010000380.1 GCA_019695095.1 Candidatus Hydrogenedentota bacterium | reverse complement strand
TTAGGTCCCGTCGACAACGTGAAGGCGCATCGCGGGCGACGTTAGCGCGAAGGTGCCGGCGTACCACGCCGAGAGCGCTCGACCGGGAAGCAAAGGAGTGCCGCGCGACAAGTCCCAACTATTTTTTCGCAGAACAATAGGTACCCACGCGGTACAACCCCGCGCAGCCGCCTATCAAGCCCCACGAAGCCGACGGCGCGACATTTACGCCACGGTACACGTTGTCCCGTTTGGTCACCGGAGACAGCCCGATCTTGCCGGCACGCTGCTTGCTCTTCTTCCTCTCACACAGCGACGAAACGCGAACAAGCGGAGGCGGAGATGAAAACATCAATTCTGTTGGGGGCGGTAGTTGGAATGTTCATGCTCGGCGGAGTCGCGTGCAGCGCAGCGCCCGAGGAAAGCCTCGGTGAAGACCAGGGTGCCGCCGGCGCCCCCGTGCAGCCGACCTTGGCCCAGCTCGCGCAAGCGGCTGTCGTGATGGCCGACGGGTCAGACACGTTCATGACGACGGTTCCGTTCACGCCTGCTCAGCCTCCAGGAGCTCCGTCTACGCAAATCACGGTCCAACTGCGCGTCTCTGGATACTCGGGCGGCACGTTCTCGGTTTCCGGAACCGCGGGCGATATCTTGCTCCCGAACGGCGCCGTCATCCACGGCACCATCGCGAAAGCGCGCTTTGAAGTCTTGCAGGTACCCATGAATCTTCCTGCCGGAAGCGTAGACCTCTACGATGCGCTGAAAGCGCGCAATCCCCTCTACCCGAACGTGACCGGCGTGTCGTGGACCGTGCCGCTCGGAACCGTCGTCCCGCCGATCCAATGGGCCATCGACCCCGCGTGCCCCACCGGCTCGTCGAGCCAAACGAAGCTCTTCAACCACGCCGGCACGATCAAGAAGCGAGCGTCCGGTGCAGGCTTCACGACGGTGCCCGCCGGCTACATCGCGCCCACCAACGCGCAGATTCCGACCAGCGTGCCGTTCAACGGCGACGGCTCGACGCTCGCCGATTACTCGGAATGCGCGGGCTGAACGACCTTCCAAACCTGCTTCGCCCAGTGAAAAAGAGCGATTCGATGGCACCGCCGTCGAATCGCTCTTTCTTTTTGGTTTTCATCGTTCGGACTGGCCAATTGCGTCTGCGCGACTCATAACCGGGCGCATGCGTTCCGCGTTTCGCTTTTTTGCAGGACTGACGTTCGCAGCGCTCGCGACGGCGTCACCGTCGTTGCCGGCCGCTCCGGCTGTCTCGTTCAGCCCGAACGACATTTCATCGCTCTTCTCGATCTCGAAAAGTGAAAACAAGAACGAAGTGCTTTATGCGATGAGGCTCGACGAAAATTGCGCGCCCGTTGGCACCACCCCCGTGTTCGGGTACTGGCGGATGAATGAGAAAGGGCCAGGGCAGACCGAACCGCTCCTCTCGCGCGAACAGTCTGCATACGGCATCGCTTCGCAGACGGTCCGTGAGCGGAACACAGACGGCGGCAAGGTCCGCTTTACGCTGAAGGCTGTCCCCGACCGACCGATCGACGTCGTCACGCGCCGCGACGGCTCAACCTGCCGAGCTTGGTCAACGATGGCGATCCAGAACCAGAAGGCATTTCTCTACAATGTGTTCGCGAAAGTACGTTGGCCCTTTGGGGTTTCGTACCTTCTCCTCTCCGGTTGGTCCGAAGACCGCACACGAGTGCTACAAGAACGCATCGAACCCTAGAGCGCATCACGTCGAGAGCGGCTCCAAGCTAGGACCCCGCGGTACAACCCCGCGCAGCCGCCTATCAAGCCCCACGAAGTCGACGGCGCGGCACTTACGCCACGGTACACGTTGTCCCGTTTGGTCACCGGAAACAGCCCGATCTTGCCGGCACACCGCTTACTCTTCTTCCTCTCGCACAGCGACGAATAACGAAAAGCGGAGGCGGAGATGAGGACATCAGTTCTGTTGGGGGCGGCGGTTGCGATGTTGATGACGGGTGGGCTCGCGTGCAGCGCAGCGCCCGAGGAAAGCCTCGGTGAAGATCAAGGCGCGGCGGGGGGCGGCGGTTCGTGCGTTGCCGCAACGAGCGCCATGCTTGCGCAGGCGTTCACGGTGACCGCCGGCGGCGAGGATGTGTTCCAGACAAGCGTCCTGTTTACGCCGCTCGACAACAAGTACCCACCTTACATGGTGCCGGTGACCCTTCGCGTGAAGGGCACCCCCGGCGACACGACTCCTCTCTTCGGCGCATCAGCCGGTTGCGTCGAAGTGAACGGAATTCAGCTGGGAGGCACCATCTCGCGAGCACGGTTCGAGGTGATGCAAGCTCCGATTGGCCTTCCCCCTGGCTCGTTCGACGTTCACGACGCGCTGGAAGCGCGCAACGCGCTCTACACCAACATCTTCGGAAACAACAGTTGGTCGATTCCCAGCGGAACAGTTATGCCGCCGCTCCTTTGGGCGATCGATCCCTTGTGCCCGGCTGGAACATCCGCAAAGACGAAGGTTTTCAACCACGCGGGCGTGATCAAGCGCCGCGCGGCTAATGCGGGGTACACGACGGTCCCCAACGGATACATCGTGCCCACGAACGTCCAGCCGCCTGCCTCAGTTCCTCTGTCCAACGACGGTTCGGAGGTTGCCAGCTTCACCGAGTGCGCCGGCGGCTGAGTTTTTGAACGCAGTCAGGAGCGACATGTGAGAAAGAGCGATTCGATGGCACCGCCGTCGAATCGCTCTCTTCTTTTCGGCTTGCCTCGATCCGGCAGACCGCGGCGAAGTCCGCTTCAGGCCGTCCCCGACCGACCGATCGACGTTGCCACCCGTCGCGATTGGTTCGAGCGTCTCGCTCGCTCGAAGGT
>JAIBAQ010000379.1 GCA_019695095.1 Candidatus Hydrogenedentota bacterium | reverse complement strand
ACCAGCAGGGTCACCACGAAGGCAACGATCTGGTCTCGGCAAAAGCCCGAGAAGAAAATCCCAATGGACAGGAAGAACGCGCCCAGAAGCAACGTACCCAAGTATCCGCCGATGATGGCGCCGGTGTCCGGCGAACCCAGTGCATACAGCATGATGGGCACGGTGCACGTCGCGGAAAGGGTCAGCGCAAAAAACACGAAGGTCGCGAGGAACTTGCCCAGCACAAGTTCACGGGCGCGCATGGGGAACGTCAACAGCAGTTCCCACGTATTCTCCTTCCGCTCTTCCGCCCAGACGCGCATGGTTACCGCGGGAATGAACACGCACATGAGCAGTGGGATGTTCCCGAAGAACGAGCGCATGTCGGCAACGGGGAACGTAAAGAACGAAGTGATGTACAAACCGACGCTGATCGCCAGGAAGACGATCATGAAGATATAGCCAATCGGAGACGTGAAGTAGGCCTTCAAGTCCCGGCGCATGATGGTCAATATGTTCTGCATTACGCGACCTCCTCCTTCGCGGCTCCGGCTGTCGCGGGTTCGGTCAACCGCAGGAAGGTCTCTTCCAACGTAAGCGGATGATCGGACAGTTCGCGGACTTCCCAATTCTTCATACGGGCCAACTTGCCGACTTCACGCCACAACTCGGCTCCCACCTTGCCGTGGACAATGAACGTCGCATAGCCCCCGTTTTGAGCGACAAATTCGACTTTACGCGTGCCTTCCATACCGGAGAGCAAGCGCTCCAATTCAGAGCGGTCACCAGCGATGCAAACGCGCGTGCGCTCGTGCTGTTTCGCTTTCTCGCGCAACTCGGCAAGCGTTCCGTCGCCGACGATACGGCCCTGATTGATGATCACGATGCGGTCCGCCGTCGCTTCCACTTCCTGCAGGATATGCGTCGAAACGATTACCGTCTTGCCTGCCGCCAGGCTCTTGATGAGGTGGCGAATTTCCAGGATCTGGTGCGGGTCGAGACCCGAGGTCGGTTCGTCGAGGATGATGATGGAGGGGTCATGAATAAGGGCCTGAGCCAAGCCCACGCGCTGCTTATACCCCTTCGACAACTCGCGAATCACTTTGCGATACATGGGGCGAAGGCCGCACTCTTCGAGCACGACTTCGGTGCGGGCGCGCAGTTGAGCGCCGCCAAGCCCGCGAGCCTGCGCCACGAAAGCCAGATACTCGCGAACCTCCATGTCCATATACAACGGGAGGATTTCGGGAAGATACCCGATAATCTTCCGCACGCCCAGCGGATCGTCGAGTACGTCAACCCCTCCGACCTTGGCCGTGCCCTTTGTTGGATGAAGATAGGTCGTGAGAATCTTCATCGTGGTAGATTTGCCTGCGCCGTTCGGGCCCAACAGGCCGACGATTTCGCCCTGCTTGACCTCGAACGACACATCTCTGAGCGCTACCACCGGCCCATAATGCATCGTCAGCTTCTCAGCCCTGATCATCTTCTCTCTCCTGAACGGTTTAGCGAGTTTTCGCCCGGTTCCGTGAACGCGGCCAACGCCCTCCGCAGACAGATCGGTCGCTCATGGAATCGTGGGTATACGCCCGGAAACAGAGTTCCCCTTCCGGCACACAGCAAGGTCCGTACCGCCCTGAAGGTCTGGGACGGAACGCGTAGCATATCATGCTACGTCGTTCTAGGTCAATGAGTTATGACTTCGCACGTCCAGCCGCACGACGCATTCGGGTGTCGCATTTGGGGTTGCATGCCTCAGATGGAGTTTGGAGGTGAAGGCGAATCGAGCCTACCGGAATATACCTCACCGACCCGAACGAGTCCGTCCCGCAAGCGCCACCCACACCCGCTTAACGACCTCGGAGTCCCTTTTTCGGCCTTCATATCCCGATTTCTAAAATCCGAATCTGAATTTCACAGCCCACTCCAACTCCACCCCATCCGAACCACCCACCGACGCCACCCCAACTCCACCCGCCCCCAGCGTCTCCACGCCTCTGCGCGAGAAATCTCTTCTCTTCGTGCTTAACCCGATTGCCTGCCCGCAGATAGCAGTTCAGTCGAGCCTACCGTAATACACGCGGGTGTCGTACTCGAACTGCACGAAGCCTTCCAGCGCATGGCGCTCGTAGCATGCACGCAGGGCGCGCGCAAAGTCGGGGTGCCTGGGATCGCCCTCCGCAGGAACGTAAGACGACGACATGGCCCGCCCATACAAACCTTCCCAATCGAATCGTTGAGCGTTCGGGAAAACCTGCTCGCGATAACCGCTTGGGCCAAAGATTGCACTAAGACGGCCTTCGTCGATGTTGCGATGGTTGACTTGCTCGTAATCCGTTCCAAGTTCCTTGAGCAGCACTTCGTAGTCGCGGAGAAAAGGAGTGGAATCGGTTCTCCGGTCGTTCCAGATCAACACCAGATGGCCTCCGGGCTTCAAAATACGCCCGAACTCCTGCCGGGTCTTCGCCGGATGGAACCAATGAAAAGCCTGAGCGGCGGTAATTGCATCGACGGACGCACTCGCCAGCTTTGTGGCCTCTGCCGTCCCGTCGATGCTGTGGAACAACGGAAACTGCGCCAGCAGGACTTCTGCTGCCTCGCGCATGGGCGCATTCGGCTCGACGGCATAGACGCGGCAGCCCGCTTGAAGCAACAACTTACTCCAGATCCCCGTGCCGGACCCTATATCGGCAACGACGCAGGACGGGCCCAAGCCGATGGCGCTTCCGAGAAAAGGAAGAATGGCCTCGGGATATCCAGGTCGATACGCAATGTAGTCCTGTACTCGGTTGGAAAAACGCGCCGTCGAATCCATGGTATCAACTCCGTTCTACAATCGGGCATCTTCTCTGCTTAATACGCGGAAATTGTCCCCC
>JAIBAQ010000378.1 GCA_019695095.1 Candidatus Hydrogenedentota bacterium | reverse complement strand
TGAAGATCACACCGCCCACGGCGCTCATTGCGGAAGGCCCCCGGCCCGGCTTGACGCTATACACGATGTACCTTCCTCCTTCTTGTTACCGCTTTGGATGCCGTTTCAGTGGTGACGGTTTATTGTCTGATCATAGAAGCAGAATCAGCAAACAAAACGACTCGGGATTCTGCTGGTGGCTATCGATCCCGCATGTTCCCTTTTGACTTCACGGCTCTTCGAGGCGTTCCTGGGTCGGCAACCACTGCTTTCGCGACGTGGCTCAGGTCATTTCCAATCAAAGAAATGGAGCTGCAGGCGCTCTGTGCATTCAGAAGAACCGGCACGTGCTGCGATGGGCTGCATCCAGTGACCAGGGCGTGCCGTACATTGCGAAACTGCATCAATCCAGGCGAGCTTTCTGCGCACGTACCGTCGAATTGCTCGATGTGCAACCGTGTCACGTCATCGCACACCAGCGCAGGCCGGCGATCCTCGCTCGCGACGGATACGCCCGCATTGCGCAACGTCAACCCGTCCACGTGACGGCAGTAGAATCCATAGGCTGGCAATGTCCCGAACATGAATGCCTCGGGATACTTGTCCGGCAATTCATCCACCGCGCGCCCGGCATCCTCCAACGTACCCCCACCCGCGTATTCAATCCGAATGTTGTCCAACGTCACGTTTTCGATGGGATGCTCCGGCAATCCCGTGATGGAGCACCCCAGTTTCGACGCACCCTTCGCGACGATGTTGCTCAGTACAACATTGCGGAACCGGCCGACGCCAGGCTTTGGCATGTCCGGCTTGAATGGCCGCGCGCGGTCGCCCAGCCGCAAGAAGAGCGGCACGAGTACACCGTCGATGGTCACGTTGCTGACGACGACCTGATCTAGAGTGCCGCCATCGACGATTTCCAGCGAAATCCCCGAAATGCCCTCACGGCGACCCGCGATCGGCTGGTCGTCGGCCGATTGTCGAATGGCACAATTCGAGATCGCGATATTCTTGAACCCGCCGTTGGATTCCGTACCCATTTTTAACGCGTTGCAGTGACTCGCGAGAATGCAATTCGCGATGACCACGTTCTCGCAGGCCCGGTCCGACGTGCTCTTCAGCGTAAGACCATCGTCGTCCGTGTCGCTGATGCAATCGGAGATGCGCACGTCGCGGCACCCGTCGATGTCGATCATGTCGTTGTTCTTGTTGCAGTGATTCCACACCTGAATACCGCGCACGTACACGCCGTCGCAGGCCAGGTAATGCTGCATCCACATCGGCGCGTCTCGAAGCGACAAATCCTCCACGCGCACGTTGGAGCACTGTACGAACCGGATAATGAACGGGCGCTCCAGATAAGGCTTGCCCTCGAACGTCGCGCCCTGCCCGCTTATCGTCCCATGACCCGTCAACACAATGTCATGCAGACCGTATCCCCAAAGCAGCGCGCGCTGCGTGTATTTGTCCGTGTACGAGCGGTACGGGCAGTCGAGAACCGGGAAATCCGCGAGATCCGTGCTGCCCAACAACGTCGCCCCAAAATCGAGATGCAACGTAACCCCGCTCTTCAGCAAGATCGTCCCGCTCAGATACGTCCCCGCCGGAAACTCGACAACGCCGCCATTCTCCGCCGCATCCACCGCCTTCTGAATCGCTGCGGTGTCCATGTGTATGCCATCACCCACCGCGCCAAAGTCACGGACCGAGTAGTGACGCGGGGATTCGGAGTCCGCGACGCTAACCATGCAGACGACACCAAATACAAATAGATTCCTTGCCATGATTCTTGCGAACTTGTTGAAGTAGGTGTTCATGATAGCTTTCCCCAAGCGAAGTGAATGAGATGGAGATTCACCGCGCTCCTCATCTTCTACGGCTAGGTTTTCAATGCCTTTTACCACAGATAAGAGATCACAGAGTACACAGGGAAGATCATACATATCGAGTCCGCATCGTGTGACCTTTTCACTGGCTTCCAACTGCTTTGGCGTAGCCTCATGATCCACGGAGACAGATCAATTCGCAGGCATGTCTGTCGGCAGGCATATTTTGTGGTTCAGTCTCCTCACTCCATAATGGCCGAGCGCGGCGCCGCATTAATCGAAGTCGAGGAATTCGTGTCCCTGAATTCCGGACCGCAGCGACCGCAGATGGTTCTGTCCCGGGAGTGCTCGCCGCGTGACCCCTCCGTGCAAACCGTGTATCATCCGAGGTCGATGGAATCGGTGTTACCGCTCTCGTTGGAGAGTGTTGGGGGAGAACGATGATTCGTATCAAGCTAGTCTCGAAGTTCACAGCGGCGTTGGCGTTCACGTGTCTTGCTGCAGTCAGTGTGCGTGCGGCGGATGCACCGTCCAACGTGCCCATGCCCACGCCTGCGGTGTTGACTGCCGACGCAAGGCCGGTGGCGGAGAAGTTCGCGTCGCCGGGGCATGACGGGCGAATTCTGAAGATTATCCACAACTTTCCGGATGAACCAGCGGCGCAGGATGCGATGCTGGACAAGCTCAGTGCGCAGGGTTTCGGCGGCGTTGTCGCGAATGTGTCGTTTAACGAATACCTGTTGAGCGAACCCCGGTGGCAGGCGTTCATCCGCGCGGTCGGCGAGGCGCGGAAGCGCGGCATGATGCTGTGGTTGTATGACGAATGCGGGTATCCCTCGGGCTCGGCGGGCGGTGTCACGCTGAAAGACCATCCCGAGTTGGAGGCGCGCGGCGTGTATGTGGCAGAAGCCACGAGTACCGGCGGCGCAGTGGCGCTCGACGTGCCGCCCGGCGACCTGATGCGCGCGTCCGCATTTCCGGTGAAAGACGGCGTGGCGCAACTCGATCAAGCAGTCGATCTTGCATCGTCCATTAAAGAGGGCAAGCTCGCATGGGAAGC
>JAIBAQ010000377.1 GCA_019695095.1 Candidatus Hydrogenedentota bacterium | reverse complement strand
TCGGGGCTCCGTTGGGGCTTTCAACTGAGACCTGAACATCTTGGATGTTCCGAAAAAGGGCGCTCGGCGACCTCGTGCTATGTGGAAATTACTACCCCGCCGGAACATACGAAACATTCGGGCGCGACCAAGCCCAAGCGGCCACACGGACAACAAGCGGAGTTCCTGAATGCGGTTCGCCAAGCTGTCAGCGACTTGGGCTCACCTCTTCCGCAAGGATCGCGTTACCCCATCGGGCGCGAAGGTGTGACCAGGGAAACGGTCAGAAAATACGCGGAGAAGCTCGGGTTTTCTGACGGAGCGACCGAGGCCAGCAAGCGTTCGATGATCAACCGGCACATCCGCACGTTGGCCGGAAATGGGCATCTTGGGCAGCACGGCGATCTTGTTTGGCTACTCGGATGAACCGCACGCGAAACAACCGAAACAAGCCTGAACATTCTCAAATGTTTCGGCCGGGCGGCGTTGGAACGAGAGGCGGAACATGCGGAACACACTCCAGTAGGAGTGTTCCGATGTTTCGCTGTTCCGAGCCGTACAAGCCTCACAGTTTTCAAGACTGAAGGGAGACGGAGGACCAAACGATCAGCCCAAGGTGCATTTGCTCAAACTCTTTGTGCGGACATCCGCCAACGGGAGGCGGTACATGAGCGGAAAGCTGGGCAGCGCCCGCGTCATCGCCTTCATGGCCAAGAACATGTGGAATTTGTTCGTCGAGCCCGGCGACAACAACGGCCGCCCTGCTGGGCAACGATGCTACTCGGGCCAACGCTATTCGGCCCTGCTCCGGGTTTGGGGAGACGGTCTCGCGCTTGCGGCGGTGAACGCTTCCGCTCAGCCGCAGCAGCAACCGCGCGGTCGGCGCCAATTGTCGAACCCGCGATGCGATTCATCGCCCCGGTCACGCATTCTCGAGTTCTAGTCAACGAACGTGCAGACGAAAGGACTAAGTCAATGAACGACCACAATAGCGAACTACTCCGCATCCTTTACGATCAGAAAGAAGAATGTCTAGGCGTGATCGAAGTAGCGAAAGGGCTGCTCGATAAGCTTGAATGCCAGATTGCAATTGTAAAAGCCAACAGCAGTTCTGAACCGGAAATTATGCCCGTGCAGTTTGATAAGAGTAAAATGCATTAGGGTTCGGGTTAGCGGCAGACAAGACGTTACCGATGAAGACGCCTGTTCGCGAAGTACGCACAGCAGCGGCCTCGGCCCAGAAGCGGCTAATGGCTTAACTGACTATGAACACAGGGACAATCGCACGTCGCCAGCGTTACGTCGGCCAATTGGCGTATAGGCTCGATTCAGTGCATGTTATATTAACGGCGACTAAGGCGTAACGGAGAGCTAATCAGGATGGCGGTACCTTCGAAGGAGACATACTCACCTCAAAAGGCTGAAGGCGAAAAAGCAGCAGCAGCCGCTCACGGCAAGCGGCGCGCCAAGGACGAAGCCGATCAGTCTCGGGACCCATCTTGGCCTGCCAGCTACGCGCCCGATCTCGCCACGCGCATCCTCGTCCGCATCGAGCGCGGCGACAGTCTCAAGCAGATTGAGGACACAGAGCCCGGCGCCCCTCCTCGCTCGACCATCATGCGATGGGTCACGGAAGACGTGCACGGCTTTGCTGAACGCTACGCGCGCGCGCGCGAAACTGCCCTCGACGTGATGGCGGAAGACATCCTCATCATCGCGGACGACCACAATCTCCGCTTCGACCCCGCGCAAGTTCAGGCCGCCAAGCTCCGTGTGGACACGCGTAAATGGCTTCTGTCCAAGCTCGCGCCGAAGAAGTACGGCGACCGGCTCCAGGTGGATGCGACGGTCGAGCAACGCTACAGCACGATGGACGACCGTGAGCTGCTAGCGACGATGCGTGACCTGGCGGAGCGGCTGCAATTTACGATGCCGTCGACGCTGCCGATGTTCCTCGGCGTTGATGAGCAGGACAAGAACGCGATCATGCCCTTGGGTGAAGGTCCGATGATGAGCAGTGACAATATCAAGGTCATCGGCGGGCCGATGGACGGGCAGGTAGTCGGCTGGCGCCGCTCGGTCGTGATGGTCCGCCGCGAAACTCCCAACTCATTGAGTACGCCGGGCTGGACCGTCGACGACAAGCCGCGCAAGGAGGTGATGTTCGTCTACGCCCGCTTCTCGCGTCCCTCGGGCTCGTTCTACGCCCCGCGCGACTGGACCTGGGACGACATCATTGCCCAACTAACGAAGCATTCCACGCCCGATGGGCTCTCGACATAGCCGTGCGCTTCACCGGCCCCTTCGCCACCGTCACCGACATCACGCGGCTCGGCGTCCGTCACGCGGCCGTCTGGTGCCGCGCCTGCAACCATTGGGCCGAACTCCCACTGGCTCGCTTCCCGCCGTCCATGTCCTTTGTGGCTATTCGGCGCCGGCTCCTCTGCACGAGTTGCGGCCGCCGCGACGCGATCGAATGCGATCCCGATTGGCGGGACTACCACCCGGGCGGACGCATGTAGATCTGGGTTCCGTTAGGGCGCGCCGCACGTGCGTAGTTCGACTGATGTCCCGTTCAAGCTATATGACGTTACGTCGCATTCCCTACAGAGGGGGAACCGGTCACCCTGCGCGTGCCTCGCCATGGCCCGTTGCGGGGTGACCTTTTTGGTGGGCGGGAAGCCGGTGACGGCGGCGCCAGTCATAGCACCCATGCCCGACATTCGCGGCGCGCCGGCGCCCGCGCGCAACAAATGTTGCGCATACCTCCGGTAGCGTTGCTTCGAAGTACACGCCCGCGCCGCGAAGCGCATACTTGTTCAACACGCCAGCTGTGACGTCCCCGAACGGTATGCGCGGGCGCGCGTGCGCCCGAGAAGACCCCGCGCCGGCCGTTGTTGCCGGTCTTATTTCGTGCAAAGTTCA
>JAIBAQ010000376.1 GCA_019695095.1 Candidatus Hydrogenedentota bacterium | reverse complement strand
CTCACGCCGTAGCCGCTGTCGAAGCCGCGGATCAGGAACTGATCGTAGAACGTGCCCGGCTGGCTCTGCACGCCGCTGACGTTCTTCACCGCCTCCATCGACGACACCGCGACGCGGTCCGCGATGACCTCCTGCGGCACCACCTGGATCGCCATCGGCGTCTCCAGCAGCGGGGTGTCGGTCTTGGTGCCCGCCGAGGAGTTCTGCGCAACGTAACCCTGCTCGGTGCGCCCCTCCACCTGGATCGGTTCAAGTTCGGTGACTTCATGGGCCCGGGCGACACCGAGCGAAGCGGCCGCCAGGCCGAGCAGCAGGCCGCAACGCACGGCGTCGCGGAGTTTTCCAGACGAGTGGCCAGATATCTTCACGGGATCGCGTCCTCTTGTTTTGAGTTATTGGAGGAATGACTTGCCACGCCGCGGATACACCGACATCGGCGGCTGAGCGTGTCAAAGGCTGTAGAGTCTAGCGGCGCGGACTGTGGGCGGGAATGCGACAAATTGTCGCAGGCAACATCAGATGCGGGGATGGTTCTTCAAAGCTGGGTTTTGGTAATGCGATGGGCGCGGTCACTCTGGCGCTTTGTCTGCGTAACGCAGGTGATGACCGGCACCAGCGCGCAGCGGATGGAGCCAGAATGCACAGCTTTCAGGCGTCCGTCTGGCTAACTTATCAAGGAAGCTTTGATTAATTTCTATAACGTCATTCCCGCGCACGCGGGAATCCAGTAACCCACTGAATCGAAACCTCTGGATTCCGGGTCTACGCTTCGCTGCGCCCGGAATGACGAATTATTCAGAGGTTCATAAGGCGATTTCACTTGATCTCAATGCCTGCCATCCGGGCAAAAGCGACGAAATCAAGCGCGGTATTCTGGTCGTGGACGATACGCCACTGGCCATCCTGCAATTGAAACACATAGGTAAGCCACGTGACGACAGGGGTATCTTCTGGTTTGGCACGATAGTGGATTTGACCAGCGCCATCGCCACATCTTCCCCAACCACCTTGTGGACAACCGAGCCTTCCCATACCCAATTCGTATCTTTAAACCATTGCCGGTGAATTTCGATTGTTTCGGCCGGGGTGATGAAGGCATGCCCATTCTGGACGATCGTATACAGGGTTTCGCCTTTGGTGAGATGAGCCCAAAAATGATGGGTTCGTCAACTATAACGGCATGTTAGATGGCCGCCCTCGTCCGCCTGCGACTGTGCTTAATACGGAGATTCGCAAAAAAGCCAGGGTCATTCCTGAATTCATCGACGACGGCTGAGACGAACGCATCCGAGTATTGGACCATGCCAAACTTCGACTTATAGACCAAGTTCGGGTCAGTGTCGGCCTTGAACTCCTTTCTCGCACATTGAACGTCATAGCTTGTAATCCTGTGCGTACCACCGAGACGTTGGTTGATTACCGAGACGACCTCTTTCTGACGATGTGGATGCGTCTCGTCTGGACTTCGCCAAGCAACGGGCATTGCACCCTCCGCATGAACGAGTCGAGTAGGAATCGACGGTTGAATTGAATCAGATGATTGACTTGTCGTAGCGACCGTAACTAAGGAACCAAGCGGCGCTTCCACCACCTTTCTGATGTTTCCTAGCCATTCCTCACGAAGACAGGATACTTCCCGATCAATACATGCGCGAATATCGTCTGTTGTCCCTGGTTCACTCTTCGCACCATGCCTAAAATAGATCTGTCCGACTGAGAAGGCCGTCTTCTGGCGCCCCGATTCGACTTCATAGGTCCCAACGTTTTGGAATACAAGCGGGTGGCGTACTCCACCAATAGCAATTGCAACTACCTCAGATTCCTGCTTTCTGACTACCGTTAGCTTCAGATCAAGTTGATGAGGTCCTGTATACTTCCTAACTTTGTCCGCCACAACAGCAGGGTCGATCTTGAGTGCCTGACTACAGTCTTGAGGAGAAGGTGATCCGTCATCGCAGAGACCAAGAATGACAACCCCACCCCCGGAATTTGCCATTGCTACGATATCCTTCACGATCTCGCACCAACTACCTGTCGAGTTGACATCGAAGGCCTGCTTGAAGTCCACTTCAGCAGATTCTCTATCAACCGACAGCGCGCGTTGAATTATGTCATCCATCCTATCAGCCGCATTCCGCGCACCATTTACCGTAAAGGTCACGGGCAGAGCGCTGCAGGCGCTGGTCCCGAGTGAGAAGATGCGTTATCAGAATTCAAAACCCGCGCAGCTGAATGGACCGTCCAATGTCCTTGGCCATCTGCTGCGCTCTGTCTACGTCGGGCCGCACCATGCCACTAATCTCAGTACTCCTGCGAGAATCACTGGCTAAGCGTTCTCGACAAAGACCAATCTGCCTGTCTATCTGCGCCGAAAATTGAAGATCAGCCTTGAGTTCAGCAGAGGCCTCCAACTTATACTGTTCAAGCGCCACAACAGCGTCGGCACAGTTGTTCAATTTCAATGCCGCAATTGCCTTTTCATATCTATGTTGCGAGTCCGCGTATACAAGCATGGGAACGAGGAAAATGACTATATATATAGGAAGTTGAACATAGAATAGCGGTGCTTTCATTACGTCGCCCCTCATTTATGCTGGCTCTGAGTTGTTGGTGGATGGTCAGGAAGAATGATCGATATCCCAGACACGGCGCTGTCGTTTGGAGAACTAGATTTATATTCTATTCCCTTAAAAATAGAGAAGCAGATAAGGACGGTGCCAAATAACGAAAAGAATATTCCAGGCGCTCCGCCCCGCAAGCTTAAGGCATACTTTCCAGTTCGCGCTTCCAAGTCGCCCGCTGGCTTGGTCTTGTCTGCAAGAAAGAGTTTGTAACCCATGTATGCGAACCCGAGCCCAACACCAACAATGACGATTTTGTATAAAACCAAAAGGGAAAAGATTAATATGTCGGACATAGCCAAACTCC
>JAIBAQ010000375.1 GCA_019695095.1 Candidatus Hydrogenedentota bacterium | reverse complement strand
TGACCGGTCCCCTCGAACCGACGAACCAGTGGTACGCGGTCGCGAAGATCGCCGGACTCAAACTTTGCCAGGCGTATCGCCGGCAGCATGGTTTCGACTGCATCTCCGCCATGCCGACCAACCTGTATGGGCCGGGGGACAACTTCGATCCGCAGTCGGGGCATGTCATCCCCGCGCTGCTGCGCCGCATTCACGAAGCGAAAGAACAATCGGCCGCGAGCGTCTCCCTGTGGGGAACGGGCAAGCCGCGCCGCGAGTTTCTGCATGTCGACGATTGTGCCGATGCGCTGGTCCACCTGATGAAGAGTTATTCCGCCGAAGAGCATGTGAACGTCGGCACCGGACGCGACGTGACCATTCAGGAGTTGGCGGGACTGATTGCCCGTGTGGTGGGCTACAGCGGCCGGTTCGAGTTCGATCATTCCAAGCCGGACGGCGCCCCCCGCAAGCTGCTCGATGTCTCCCGCATCGAGTCGCTCGGCTGGTCCGCGACAACCGACCTGGAGACAGGCCTGCGCGGCACGTATGAGTGGTACGTGCGGAATCATTGATCGCGCGGATGCTGTTGGAACGCGTCAGATCGAAGAAATTCTTGCCGGTTCCCATCGGCTTTACTCGCGATAGCTTTGCCCAAAAAGTGTAGGGTCCGCTTCGCGGACCTCAAGGGATTGTGTTTCGGTCCGCACAGCGGACCCTACGGATGGATTCGCTCCATAGTTTCTGGACAAAGCCGCCCGCGATTGAAAAAGAGTTGCGCGGAACTCGCGGCGAAGAGCTTGTCACAAGCTCGCGAATTCCTGCCCAAGGTGCTCAAAATTCGGCGTGTGCGCTCCCGCCACTTTTCTTCACTCCCGGCGAATGTTGTCAAAAAGTGCAACCCGCGCTGCTGCTTCCGTTTGCGACCACCGTTCGAAGATGCGCGCCTTCGAAGATGCGCTTCGAAGTTGCGCGCGGGTGCGCGCACCTTCGAACGCCTGAGTTGGTTGAGGAATGCTTGAGTGAGAGAGCAGGACTCATACAGATTCTCGCGGTAGATTTTTCTTGGTGAAACAGCTGTTGGACCGGTTCCACCGTTTTTTGTTTGGGTATGATTGTCTGCATGGAATTGTCTAATCCCCACGAGAATAGGTGTGGTCGAGCATTGGGCGTGCTGGAGCGATCCGGCCCGGGCATTGAATTTCGATGACATCGGGAATTCGGTGGGTGAGTAATGCAAACAAAAGAGGCCGGTGGAACCGACCCTACTAGTCCGTCTATGCTAAAAAGTTATGTCTTGGGTGGCATGCCCGCAGCTTTGGGCGGGCATGGAACGAACCTGACAACCATAAGTTTTAGGGTAGGCGCACTACTACGGGACTGAAAGACCCGGAACATCCGGACGCAAATGCTGCAGCCGAAGCAGCGGTCCCCTTGTTGATCGATGTGCACGAAAGGCAATTCAGCAATCGAAGCCTTTCGGAGCGAGATGAAGTTCACGTCTGTCAGAACACCACAGAATCGCCTGTCGCCCCGGCAGCCTGCTCGTCTTGATCTTCTTCGGCCTCAAACACGGCAATGACTCTCGTAGCGATCCTAAGTAGCTGATCAAACGTCAAGACCTCAATTCGATGAAGATGCGAATTTAGATTTCGGAGAGCAGCCTGGTGCTCCGGTGGACCGTCGCGCCCGAGGATAATCCGAGATCGGATCTTTAAGGTATCGCACTCGTCATGTGCGATGATGGAGTCTCGGTTCCGTTCCACCTCCTCGATGTAACGGATTACTTGGCCGAGGACTGGCGACAATTTTGCGGACGGGTAATAGCTGTCATGTGACGTGTCGTGAATGAATAATGCTTCGGCAAACGGCGTCTTGATTTCGACAATCTCCAAATATCCGTCGACAGTTCTTCGAAGCATGTAATCAAGTTTGTCATCTCTTGTCCAAGTCCGCCGCGACAATAGCTCACTGTACTCACTGCCAAACATCCAGGGATGCTTCTTCAGATGCTCCTGCAGATCCCTTTCCGGTGTCGCCGGGTCATCAACGAGAGCCTTCAGTTGCTGAAACGCAAGTTTGTAGTCGACCATGCGCGAGGCCGCGGCTATATGCTTCAGCGTACCCGGCTTTGCCCGCTGAAATGCAGCTGCAAACCCGGAGACGTCCGACGACGATTCCTCAAGTTGCGAAAGAATGGTTTTAACGATCTGCAGTTTGTCCGTATCTGCGAGATTTGGGAGCGCCTCGAGCAGTTGTTCCAGTCTTGCATAATCTTCGCCACGGATTATGTGCAGTGTGCCAGGTTCTCCGTCGAGCTTCCCTTCATATAACGCATGGAGAAAGCGGTACAGAGTATCCACTTCATCCGGTTCATCGCCGTCAAGACGAACCGATCGCTCCGGATCAGCAAACCAACCTTCTGCGCGCTTGTTGATATGGTCAATCTTTAGTGAGTAATGGTGAAAGTCTCGCGTTTTGGAGTCTAAGACCTCTAGCAAGGTTGCAACGCGAAACGCGCGTGGTCCGTCCCGGAGGACCACTTGACGAATGTTGCCAATACTTGGATTGCTATACGTCTCCTTGATCTTTACCAACACGGCGTCCAGGGAAGTTTCCGGTGGTAGCGGCATGGCGACAGTCCATCTTTGGTTTGGGCGAGCATCCACGAAGACGGAGGAAGGGGTGAAACATCCAAGGCAGCATGACGAATAATGATTCATCCATCAATATTGGTTCATCGACTTTGCGCAACCGCTGAGTAGAGTTCCGTAGGACCGGTGGAACCGGCCCTACGCGTGATCGTTCCCAAACATATCGGCCAGTTGGAGCCGGCGCTACGTGCGGGGTGGCAAAGCCCAATGCCAGACGCCGTGGAAGCTGCTCTTGTTGATGTCGACACCCAGCAAGTCTTTTGCCTTGCGGAGGGCGGCGTAGCTGATGCCGCAATCCAGCGCCGCGTG
>JAIBAQ010000374.1 GCA_019695095.1 Candidatus Hydrogenedentota bacterium | reverse complement strand
TCGCTCCCTCCCCTTCCTCAGCGCGACTGGACCGATACCAACGCGCGGAGCAAGGAGTTGTGGGGGGCGTTCTGGAAACGCGCCAATGAGCGGGCGCCCGTTCGACTGAATACCAACCCGCGCGTGCTGTTGTTGAACCCTGAGCACAACACGCGAGGAATTACATACGAACAGTACATGACCGACCCAGACGTGATGGGCCAAGGTGTTCTCGAGTGGAGCCTGTGGGTGCGCCATTTCTTGCCGGGCGATCATGAACACGGATTGCCTGAGGAGTGGCCGATCTACGTGGACTTCGAGAACACGTATGACGCTGCGTGGCTGGGATGCCCCGTGCATTTTCGCGATGGCCAGATTCCTGATACCACACCTTTCCTTACTGACGACACAAAGACGCTGCTCTTCGACCGTGGATTGCCCGAGCCCTTTGCGGGGGAATGGCCGGAACGATTTCTGGCGTTCGCGGGTCATTGGGACAAAAAGCGGCGCGAAGGATGGACGTGGCTTGACCGGCCTATCGGACCCTTGCTGATGCCGTCATATGCGGGCACGGACGGCATGTTCACGGCGGCGGTGGCGGTGCGCGGTGCGATGGAATTCTGTTCCGACATGTTGCTGGACCCCGATTATGCCCACACGCTGTTGGAGTACCTGTATGAAGCGATGCGCACGCGCATGAGGGCATGGCGACGCAAGTTCGACATCCCCATCCCGTGCGACGACTTCTGGCTAGCCGACGACGCCGTACAAATGCTGTCCGTGGAGCAGTATCGGGAGTTTGTGTTGCCGTGGCACCGAAAGTTGTACGACGAGTTCGCGACGCACACGCGGCGAGGCATGCACCTGTGTGGCAATGCCCAACGCCATTACCCCACTATTCGAAGAGAATGTGGCGTGACGCAATTCGACACGGGTTTCCCGGTAGATTTCGCGGCCGTCAGGCGTGAACTTGGCAACAACACGATCGTTTACGGAGGACCGAAAGTCTCGTTCTTTCTCACGGACGACCCTGCGCCGATCATCCAGGAGACAAAACGTATCGCCGAGTCAGGCGTGTTGCATGGCGGCTGTTTCGTCTTTCAGGAAGGCAATAACTTGCCGCCGCTTGCGCGGCTCGGCACCTGCGAGGCCTTCTACAAGACGGCGGTTGAACACGGGCACATTCCGCGCGGGTAGCGAGGCCTACACTTCGTCCAGCCGCACGGGACGACCTTCTTCCACCGACTTATCGGCGGCAATACACACCGCCATCGTCTTTGCCGCGTCGTCGAGATCGGGAATTGGGCGCTTGTTTTCAATGATGCAATCCAGGAAATGCGTCACTTCGCCTTGGAAGGGGTGATGCGCGACGTCGCCGCTGTCCGGCAACACGCACGGGATCTGCATGAATCCGTTCTGTCCGGGAAACCGCTTGGGTGCGTAGACGCGATCGTTACGCAGCGAGCCTTCCGTGCCGTAGACGCCGATGTGAAACACGTAGGGCATCTCCGCATCAAAGCAACTGGTTGTACGCCCAATCTTCCCATCCGCGAACTTCACGACCGCCGCCGCCGTGCCCGTGTACTCGATGGGGTTCTCTGTCTTGACCGCGTAGGCGGTCACCTCAACGGGCTCGCTGCGGGCAAACCACCTGAGCGCATCGACCGCGTGACACCCTGCCGCCAGGAACGATGTGCCGCCTTGCTGCTTGGTACCCAGCCAACTTTCCTCGGGCGCGCACCAAATCCGGTGCATATAGTCGACCTCAACCATGAAGATGTTGCCGAACGCTTCATCGGAAATCAGTTGGTCGATGGTCATCAGCAGCGGATTCCAGTGCAGCACAAAACCCACGATGGACTTCACGCCCGCCTTCCGCACCGCAGCCTGCTGACGGCGCACGTCCTCCATCGTCAATGCAACCGGTTTCTCGATCACAACGTGCTTGCCGGCCTCCGCTGCGGCGACGACATACGATGTGTGTTGGTCGTGCGGGGTGGCCACGACGACCAAGTCGATATCGTTGCGCGCGAGCATGGCCTCGTGATCGGGGCTCACCGTGCAATTGAGCGCGTAGCGAGCTTTGTACGCTTCGGGACGTTCCTGGCTTCGGTTCACCAGCGCGCGCACTTCCGCGCGGCCGTCGTTCTGGAAGCCCTTGATGTACTCCTCGGCAACCCATCCGCAGCCAATAATGCCTACGCCCAATTTCGACATGGCCGTGTCTCCTTCATTCCAGTACCGCCCAGCTTCACGGCATTGTCGTTGGATAGGGCAGCCGTTGTCCACTCAAGCGCGAAGTGCTAGGATTCCCGCGAGCCTTGTTCGACCAAAACGACGGGGGAAGCCATGAAGTCGAGGGGAGCATCACAGGTAGCGGTCTTCATCATTTTGTTTCTGTCCGCGTCGGCTGGGTGGACGGAAGAGAATGCACTTCTATCCGATTCCGCCGCGCTTTCGCGCTCTGTTGTGAGCATGGGGAATCCAGCGAGGCTGCAGCGTGCGTTTGCCAAAGCAAGACGCGGTGAGAAGGTTACCGTCGGTGTGCTGGGCGGCTCCATCACACAAGGCGCGATGGCTAGCAAGCCCGAGAACCGGTATGGCGACCGAATCGCTCAGTGGTGGCGCGACACATTTCCGCAGGCTCAAATCGAGTACGTGAATGCAGGTATCGGGGCGACAGGATCGGATATCGGCGCTTTTCGTGTCGGCGATCATCTTTTGACCAAGAAACCAGACTTTGTCGTGGTAGAGTACGCAGTAAACGATCTCAATGCACCTGCGTTCGCGGAGACGCTGGAAGGCGTCGTCCGACAGATTTTGGAGTCCCGCAATCGTCCTGCGGTAATGCTGCTTTTCATGATGAATAACAAAGGCATGAATGCGCAGGAACAGCACGCGCCGATTGGAGCGCACTACGGTCTCCCGATGGTGAGCTTCAGAGATGCGCTGTGGCCCGAAATCGAAGCGGGCACGATCGCGTGGTCCGATGTGGAAGCCGATGAAGT
>JAIBAQ010000373.1 GCA_019695095.1 Candidatus Hydrogenedentota bacterium | reverse complement strand
GGGGTAACCGTGAATCGCAAGACACCATCTTGGACGGTGCAAGGCACAGATGCGCCGCGCGTGCCGCGGGTCTGTCCCTCTGCGTAGAGTTGCGCCGTACTTGTGATTTCAGGCGCGGGAATTTGAAGTTCGGCTGTTCCGACCGGATGGATGATCAGGACTGCACCGCCGGGTACACGACGATTGGACGTAACGGGTGCCCAACTGATGGCGGCCATCGGTTGCGAGGCGAAGCTAATGTTATTTCCGTCCAAGACAATGCTGGCACACTGGCTGCCGGAGAACGCCTGCAGGACGCCGTTTTCGTTTTGTCGAAATGCCACTGCCTGTTCCCCGTCGTAGGTGACGGTATGGCCGTTGACCTTCAAATCGCGCAACTTGAGAGTCTCGGAGGGGGGCGGGACGCGCCGCAGGTATTCGCTGTCCTGCTCATCCTTGCGTGCGAAGCCGCCGGGCCAATCTTCCAAGGTGCTCTTGAGGTGATTGGTAATGGCGACGGTGCCGTTTGGGAACCGGCATGCGAGGTAATCCGTTGTCCGGGACAGGTATTCCGTATTGTCAGTAGTGTCCGTGAATTTCCCGGTTCCCGGGTAAGCGCCAAGCGCGTCCAGCGTGGCAAACCAGGTTCGGGTTTCATAGCCGAGGCTTGCGGATTGATCGTCGCGAGGCCGGAATCCGAGGAACGTAATGGAGCCGCCGGAAGGCAATGCACGGTGTGTACCGACGACATCGTTGCCGACGCGGGCCACCACAGTTGCACCTTCCTTTGGCGTAACGGGATAGATGCGGTCGACAAGAAAGTCTGTGAGTATGGTCTGAGACGGAACTGCGGAGAGCGGACCTTCAAAGCTGACAACGCGCCCAGGAGCGATCTGACCTTCATCCAAGCCCGGCTTGTAGTCTACTGCGACGGCCTGCTGCCATGCATCCAGCGTATTTTCGGCCTCCGCCGTGAGGACGGGCGGTGGACCGGACCAAATGAGACGGCCGCCACCTTCCACGAACTGTTGCATCAAGGCCAGCAGGGCCTTGGACGGGAAGGGTTCGAAAAGCGTGGCCAGCGTCGTGAAATGGCGACCACAGATGGATATGCTGTTGCCCTCGACCCGACCGAGTTCGAGGAGTTTCGCGGGAGTAATAAGGTTTGTATAGGCATACTGCGTCATCCAGCTACCGAACCGTTCCTCGACGCTGACCAGGTCTATTGGATACAGCATGAGCACATTCACGTCTCGATGTTGGGCATCTTCGACGATAGCGAAGTCGGGCGACGCCGCCGCGCCGAAGACGTTCACAAGGGACTGTCGACGCCGGGACAATTCGTTGGGCATTCCCCAATGCGCGCCATACGAATAGGGGACCCGATTGATGATCCCTGTTGAGCAGGCGAGCATCAGGCCGTAATAGTCGCGATCGAGCCAGCCGCCTTCTGCGTGGTCATTGCCGTTTCCAGTGAGGAAATCGCCCCATTTGAAGTAGTCATAGCACGCTGCGGAGGCTTGTTGAACGGTGTTGGACCAGATGAAGTTTGAGGTGTACTCGTATTGGTTCCTGGGGTGGTTTTGCCTTCCTACTTCCCACTTGTCGATGGTTGGGCTTTGTGCCCAGGTCGCGTGGGCGCGGGCTTCCAATTGATACCCAATTCGTTGTTCGGTGTAGCGTTTAGTCTTGGCGAACAGGTCGACGACGGAATCTTGCAGCAGGTGGAAGTAGCGCGCGCGGAACAATGCAGTCTTGCGGATATCTTCCGGGCTGTCACCGAACACGTGGGAAATCCCGTTCTTAGCGTCAATAGTATTGGATGTGTCTTCTTGACCATAGGTGAAAAACAGCATGTACTTGGCGAGGTCGGCGTATGCCGCGCCGTACCGGGCTGCGTACTCACGAGAAAGGTTAGGCGTCACATAGCGCAATGCGAACTCGCCATTGTCGTGGTGAGTGAAGTAGTGCCAGTCTTGCTGGATGTGCATTTCGTCCGAGTAGAGGGCGTTCAATTTGACGCCGGCGTTCAGGTATTTGTCCATCAACCCCGTCAGAAACGGGAGTGCGTTCGGGCTGAAGTAATCCATCTCCGGCGTGCGATATTGTTGCACCACGAGGACCCGGTCAAGGGGGCCGATATCCGCGCGTCCTTCCCCGTGGATACGGACGCGAACCGCGGAAAAATCGCCCTGTTTAACCAGCGCGCCGGGCCAAACGTCGACCTTCGCCGTATCGGAGATTTCCACGATTTCGTCCGGGTTCACGGCGACAAACGGCGTGCCGCCAATGTTGCGTTGACGGAAGGCAAAGACTCGCACTCCCGCATCTTCAAGGTTGAAGGATCCTTTGTTGTTGGACCAAAGCGTGTTGCGCCACAACTGCACGCTGTACGTGCCCGTTGTGGCGTCGCGCAGACCTTTCCGGTAATGCAGCCACATACCCGACTCGCCCGTCGCATCGCGATAGCCTGATCCAATCTCAAGCGGACTGAGGAGGCTCAATTCGAGCCCCAGCCCGTATTGCTGCGCGAATCCGCTGATTTTCGCAATACGCTCGATTGTTGCATCGCGATCCGGCATGTATTTGCGTACGGCATCCTTTACGCCGCCTCGGTATTGGCTGAAGAAATGATCGAACGCGAGAATAAGCGTACGCTGTTTGGCCGCCTGGGCACGTTCGCAAATTGCGCGTAACGTGGTTACGTTTGGCGTGCCGGTGAGTCCGAGATCCACCTCCTTGTCGGGGTCGGTGAGGTCATCCAATTGTTGGTCTTCCACAAGGATGATACCGGACTTGCCCAGCTCGAACGCCCAAGGCCCCGGAAAGGAGAGAAGATCGGTTTGGTAGAGGTTTTCCGGGGGGGGCGCGGAGGCCGGTTGATCCTGTGCCCCTGCAACGGGCATCAGCAGTACAAACATCGTGAAGAGCGTCAGGGCACGGGCGAGATAATGCATAGTGAAACTTATTCCTTCGGTCAGGGCCGCTGTCCTCGCGGCCGCGAACGAATCGTATCATGT
>JAIBAQ010000372.1 GCA_019695095.1 Candidatus Hydrogenedentota bacterium | reverse complement strand
CGTTTGGTAACGACGAGGTCGAGTCTTCTTGGGGATTCGTGCCAAGTCGAAACGAAGAACGGTCCCGATGGCTGGCTTGGGTCATGCCTGTGCCCGGCGTTTTGCGAATTCTCCGACTCTCTTCGGATGATCAGACACTTGAGATGCCCGAGCTCAAACTCCCTCCTGGCTGTAGGCTCTTTGCATTTCTGAATAGACTAAAGAGCGCGCCGCTGCTTGTGTTGTTACATGACGAGGGCATAACGGGAGTCTCTCTGGAAGAGGCTACATTTGGAGAGCAGCGTACGCTACTCCAGAAGGAAGACTTGCGCGGCGCACGGTTCCCCGATTTGGGATTGCCTGCGTGGGTGGACTGGAACATGGATATCGATCAAGACGGATACGACGATTTAATCGTGTTCGCGCGCAAGAACCTCAATGTATACCGGCAGAGTCGGGAAGGTGATCTTGTCTTCTCGGATCAACTCGACGACCTTGACTCCAGTGTGGGGCAGGCCGATTGCTGGCCCGAAACGCAAGCAGGCATTCCCGTGCCCGCATTCAGTAATCCGGAAATGTGGCTCGAACCGTCATTGAATACCGATCTTCCGACGCTTGTTCTCGGCAGTTGGGACCGTCACCTGTTTTGGGAACAGGCCTCCCCCGGCGTTTTTAGCGCGTGTAAAGTTTCGGAGATCAATGAAGACGGAATTGCATCCCGGACAGTTGTCCGATGCCGACTGAATAGTAACGGCCCCGAAGGTCTTGCGACCTGCGAAACCTACTGGTCGCAAGGGTGGCCGGAAAGCCGCACGGCATGGATTTCGCATGGAAAGACTGTTCCTCCGCTCACAGTGAAGCGCTCAGTGCTCCCCATTAATCCCGTCGATATCGACCATGATGGTGCTGTTGAGTTTCTCATGGCTGATATCCCCCCCGTGACTAAGGCGTTATCCGTGCTTGCGCAAGGCATGCTCAAGAATCTGACGATCAAATGTTCGTTCGTGCGATGGAGCGAACGCAATTCGTGTTGGGTACAAGCGTCGCGAGCCATCTCCATGAAGCCTCCTGAGACGGAGGGAGCAGGCATGTTCCATCTCTTTTGGCATCTATCCGAAGTTAGTCTTGTGGGAGAAGATCTAAACGGCGACGGAGTGGGGGACGTGGCATGGCTTGCTGGTGACTCTTGCGTGGAAGTGAGACTGTTGAATGCTAACGATGGCGTCATCGACGTTCTTGCCTCGCATCGAGTGAATGTGGGTTCCGGCATAGAATCGCTGAAGGCTGTGGACACGGATCGTGACGGGGTGTGCGAAATCCTTGCTGTTCGCGATCTGAAGCGTGGAAATCGGCAGGGTGACAATCAGGGGATGCGGGAGTATCAACTTGTCTATTACCAGAAGTGATCAGGATAACAGCACGTCCGCAACCGGTAGTCAACGCGAGTTGGTACTCGCCGCTTCGGAACTGACGGTTCGCGTAGGAAATGCCAAGATTCTCGATCGAATGGGTTTTGAAGTGGGGCGTGGGGAACACGTCGCCGTGCTAGGCCACAACGGCGCGGGAAAGACGAGCATGCTGCGTGCGGTACTGGGGCTGTTTCGAAAGAACGGCGGCCGTGTTACCTTGTTTGGCAAGCCCGCGAAAGGCCGTTCACTTGATGTACTGGCGCGCACGGGCGCCTTGCTGGGGACTCCCGCGTTTTACGAGAACATGTCCGTACGCGATCATTTGCACCTGACGGCGACACTCCGGTGTCCACATGACGAAGTGAAGGCCGCTGTCGTGGAGGCGCTTCGCGTCTTTGACCTGTACGAACATCGGCGTAAGCACTTGAAACACTGTTCGTCGGGTATGCGCAAGCGGGTTGCGATGGCCTGCGCTTTCATGGGAAAACCTGATCTGCTGTTTCTCGACGATCCCACGGCGGAACTTGATGCGGCGGGCACCGAGCGGTTGCGTGACATGATCCGTCGCATACGTGAACGCAACGGAGGGGCTTCTCTCATTCTGGCCACCCACTCCCTGTCGCTCGCGCGCGAACTTGGCGACCGCGTGGTCATCATCGATCACGGCGAGGGTGCGTTCGATGGGACCTGGGAGGCTTTCGACTCTACCATTGGCGGGCTGTTCGAGGTGACCGTGGCTAGTGGTGACGATCTGTGCGTGGAAGAACTTCGCGACGAACCGTATGTGCTTGACGTCAAGATACGTGACGCCAACGCACTTCTGGTTTGCGTCCGCGACGGCGCGATAGGTCGTTTCGTCGCTACGCTTGTGCGGTGCGGAGCAGAGGTCACGTCTGTCGTGCCGGTCCCTTTCTCGTCTGAAGAGTTCATTGAACGTCTGGAATCTGTGGAATCGAGGCAATCGGCCACGGCACTGCCTCAGGCGGAAGTTGCCCATGATGGTGTCGCCGCAGGCGTATCCGCGCCGAGGCATGTACCCTCGCTCATCAAGCGCCTACTCACTTCGACGGTGTGGGAGGCAAAGGTTCTGCTTCGGAGCGCGACGCTCTGGATCATACCGCTGACGCTGGTTGTCTGCGCGGTGCTGGGGTTAATCGGTGCGATTCCCGCGCAGGAAAAGTTGCTGGCACAGCAGGTTACGATGTCGTTCTTGATCACGTCTTCGCTGGCGCTATCGGCGTTGCTCGGCTCCATCGTAATGGCAATCGCCGCAGGGATTGCCATTTGCACCGATTATTCTCAAAACAGGCTGCGCTTTCTCTTCGTTTTGCCGTTGCGCAATCGTGACATGCTCTTCTCGAAGGTGCTTGTCTGGAATGTTCTGCTTCCGATCTATGTGATTGCATGCGTCGTGGGCATACCGCTCTTCTCTTGTTTCATCGCACGTCACTTCGGAAAGTATCCGTGGTCAGAAGAAGGATTTGGATTGCCACCCGGCCCCATGGTTCGCGAGCTTGTACGATACGTGCCCGCCGTGTTTGTTTCGTACGCGGGGATCGGTCTGTTATCAACAGCAATGGGCGTTGTATTTCGCCGCACTCAGGTTGTGCTCACCGTTACCGTGTTGCTCCTCGTGC
>JAIBAQ010000371.1 GCA_019695095.1 Candidatus Hydrogenedentota bacterium | reverse complement strand
TTCAGAAAATGACCGATGCGCAGTGGCAAGCAATCATCGACGTGCACCTCAGCGCCCCGTTCCGAATGATCCGCGCTGCGGTTCCGCACATGCGCGAGGCGGCCAAAATGGAGTTGGGAGCGGGGCAGAAGCCAACGCCACGCTGCATCATAAACGTCTCATCAACCTCCGGCCTCCACGGCAATGCCGGACAGATCAACTATGCCGCCGCAAAGATGGGCATTGTAGGTCTGACAAAGACCGTCGCGAAAGAGTGGGGGCAGTTTGGTATTCGCTGCAACGCAGTAGCTTTTGGAGCCATCGAGACCCGGCTCATTCAGGCCAAAGAAGCGGGGGAGACGATTAACGTCAAAGGGGAGAACATATCCCTGGGCATCCCGCAGGCCATGCGCGACATGATGACGATGATGATTCCACTTGGTCGTAACGGCACACCGGAGGAGGCGGCCGGAGGCATACTGTTGCTTGCGTCGCCGTATGCATCGTACATCACGGGGCATACGCTTGAGGTGACCGGCGGGTTCGGAATCTAGCCGTCAGCGGTCTGCTGGGACCTTTGCCACGCGCTTGCTGTCGACGGACTCCTGCCGCAAGAGTTCAGGGCGATATTCGAAGTGGACCGTGTCGTAGTGTCCCCATTTGCCGCCCCAAATGAACCCGTGCTTCTCGAAAGCGCGAACAACGGCTCCCAACGCGTCGTCCTCCAGGACACCGCTGGGATAGGTCCCGGCTTCTTTTCCGTCCCAACGCCAATACCGCGACAGATTACCGGGCAGATCGAAATCGATGGCTGCGCCGAAACTGTGCATGCTCAGCCGCTGCGTACCCGCAATGGGCCGCCAATTGAAGGTCCCGTTGGGCCGCGCAATGATGCGGGCAGCCTTCGGACCTAACGATCCAATCTCGTCACGCACCGCCGCAAGCGCGTCCGCCGCGCCATTGATGGATGTAAAACGCACCCGCTCAGGGGAAGTCCCATTCGGCCACGGCACATCAACGAGTCGATCTTCGACCGACTTCTGCGTATTGCCGTACAACTTTCGGAAGAACGCCTCATTACGGACGCGCCCCGGGTCCGCGGCAATGCGTGAACGATCGAAAGGCCATCCTGCGGGATACTGAACCATAACTTGATCCAGAATGCTCGCCTTATTCAGAAGGTCTTCAAATGATGCCTTCACAAGACCGTTATCCAAAGCCATGCGTGTGCCGTCACGCCAGAGAATCTCTGCGGAATTATCTGAATGGACCAATGCTTGGGGATACGCGGCGATGAGAAGATCTTCCGCGCCTAGTTCAGAAGGAGATCCATCGGCATGCGAATGAAGCGCAGAAAGCACTGCCGCGGCGATCACCGCCAGCGCGCGCCATATGGAACACGGTTTAACCTGCTTGCCCTGTATCACGTGAAGGTTACCCAAAATTGCCAAACGAAGGCGCCGGTAGTCTACAGCGCTGCCAACGGTATCTGCCAGCAACGAACGCGTTCCCGCTTCCACGTGTACGACACGGCCACACCGTGGGAGGTACTCACAATTGCGGGATAGCTGAATTCCATGCCCGGTTCGGTTTCCAGGCTGGTAAGGTCCGTCCACGTTTCTCCGTTGTCCGAAGAAACGGCCAGATTCAGCGGTGAACGCCTACCCCACGACTTACTCGTCGTCGGGTTATACACCAGAAGCACGCGGCCATCGTCCAATCGCAGGGCATCAATTCCGCTATTGGGATTGGGGAGAGACGTCAGGCGTACCGGGGACCACGTACGTCCGTAGTCCAAGGAGTCCGTGCGCCCGATACTGCCCCCCGTGCTTCGCAGAAGTGCATGCACCTTGCCAGGCGACGATTCCCAGAATGTGGGCTGGATCACGCCTTGCCCAATCACCACGGCTGGATCCACGGGAAAGTCCATACTACGTTCCCACGTGATGCCGCCGTCGGACGAGCGGTCCGCAAAGGCCTTCCATCCTTTGAATTCTGTCGATGCAGGGGCAAGCCAAGTCCCGTCTGACAGAATGATCGGTTTGTTCTTCACCGGTCCACGCCCACCTTGATCCGCGACCACAAGCTCATCTGGTTTCGTCCAACTCCGGCCACCGTCCTTCGAGCGAATCCAGACCGTCGTCCAAAACGGTATCTCGCGTCCTACTTTAAAGAAAAGGTCAATGGTTCCGTCCGATTCCCGAAAGAGCACGGGGTTCCAATGCGGCGTCTCGTTTACCTTTGCGACCTCGACCGGATTCGACCACGCTCCACCTTCGAAACGCGATAGCCAAATCCCGACGTCATCACTCTTCTCTTCGGTACCGCCAAACCAAGCGCATAGGAGCTGCCCATCGGGGGTCTCCACCACGGTTGACGCGTGGCACTGAGGAAAGGGACGCGCATCGCCAAACACGAAATCGACACGGCCGCCCGCGTCGCGTACGCGCGATTCGAATGCGGCCGTGTCGTACTTCAAAGGTGGAAGGGGAAAGACCTCTTGCTGCGAATTTCCTTCAGACTCCGCATTAGCATTGGCGATGGCGTCCTTATGTTGCGTGGCACAGGCCGCCAACAATATCGCGATCGTAGTCATGACAATTCTGTGTCTTCCCTTCATGATTTCCTTTCGATGCAAGTGCTAGGACTTTGCCTTCGTTGCCTCGGCAAACGCTTGGCCCAGTGTTGCCCGTTCCTCGGGCGTAATACGCGTTGCGGTCTTCGCAACAACTTCCTGGAACCATGCAATCTCTTCCGGTTTCGCTGGACAGCCCACATTGCCGATACTCGGACTATCCGCCGTCATAATAGCCTGAGCCTTGGCATCGAGAACAGCGAACCAGGGAATTCCTCCACTGCCTTGCGTTCGATACTTCTTCTCCAACTCTTCTGCACCTAGCTGAGTGGAAAGGTCGATCTTTGCCACTAAATAGTCTTTGAACATGACCGGCGAAACGGTGTCGTTGTGCAGAATGGCCTCCAGCTTCCGGCACCAACCGCAACTGGGAGCGCCAAACACAAGAAGAACCTTCTTGTCCGACTTTGTTGCGTGAG
>JAIBAQ010000370.1 GCA_019695095.1 Candidatus Hydrogenedentota bacterium | reverse complement strand
TCATGCGGCTCAGGCGTTGGCTTTCCGATACGATGACATCGAGCCGGCGGCGGATGCGCTCATCGGTTTCCGACAGATCTTCTTGCAGGACTTCGGCGTACATCCGGATATTCGTGAGGGGTGTCTTCAATTCGTGAGAGACTTGGTTGACGAAGGTGACGCGTTGCTGCGCTTCGCGGAGGGCGCGCGTGTTTTCGCGGTAGAAATAGACCGCCAATCCTGCGCACGCCAGGGCCAATGCTGCGATGCCCGATGCCATGCCAAACCACAGAGGAGCCCCTTGGCTATCGTCGGGGACTATGTAGTTCAGATGCCATGAGCCCAGGGGTGGAGCAAGCGCGAGTTGCACGGGCGCGCGATTCCCTTTGGTGCCTAGATAGTCTCCCCATTGATAGACAACCGCATCTTGCGAGTCGCGCAACTCAATGCGCCCGTCGCGAAGCGAATTCGAATCGGGGAGGGCGCCAATGATGTCGGCTAACAGGCGCACTTCGTTGATCTCAGCTCCGACAATAGAACCAGAATTGTCACGCCACCAGAAGAGCAACTGAATGCCGTTCCCCCAATAGCTCGAATGCCAGCCTTTGGATGCGGTAGAGACGGGGAGGTTTCCGGTGAGCGCGGGAGGAATTGCACTGCTGGATTGTTGCTGAGCGGAACCAGCCTCACCGTTTGCCTCCGATTCCGGCCCCGGGATTTCGCCGCGCTCCCAGATGGTTCGTGTGCGCGCGAGAAAACTCTCTTCGTCCCTAGTCAGTTTGGCGCCGGGCGATGGGTGGAGCAACATGCCTTGTGGATCAAGCACAAAGAATTGAAGTGCGATGGGCGACGAACGAAGGCTTTCGCGCAACTCCGCGGGAGTCATGCTGCCGCGCAGCCCCGATGCCATCAGATCCCGTTCGCGCTGTTCGAGCAATCTGGAGATCTCGGAGGACACATCCTGAAGCCGGCCGGTCATGACCTCCTCGAAGCGAAGACGAATCATGGCATGTTCGTTGCGCGACAGCACGACCCCCATCCACGTCACCGCGGCAAGCGGTGCGAGGACGATTAGGAGATACACAAGAAAGAGTCTGGGCTTCACGTCTTGCCGGTGGATCCTATTGCTTCTTCTGTTGGTTTACGATCTCGTATTGCTCTTCTTGCATCTTCTTGCGTTGGGTTTTGTATAGAGCTTCATCTAAATTTTCGATAGCGACGACATTGCTGGAACTGTACTCACTCAACATGTCCTTTCCCCAGCGGTTCGCATTCTCCTGGAGGTAGTACGCATTGCTTTGAAGGACTTCGCGCGCCTCATCGATCTTGCCTTCGTCACGCAGGCGCATGGCCATGATATTGCGCTCAACGCCAATTTGGTAAACGGCGGCAGCCATGACATCGGCGTTCGCGCTCCTCTCAACGGCATCCGGCGAATCAACAAACACGGCCGAGACAGTGCGCGTAAATTCGCGCGGCGACTTGCTCTCCATATCCCAGCAGCGGAATGTCGCGCTGGCGACGCCGTTGACGGCCCCTTGCTGAGTGTCTTGGTTGCTCGCGGGGACCTCGACTTCGAGTATGGCGTACTTGGTCTGGCCGCCGTACAATTGGTTCAGAGTGAATGTGACGTCTTGGCCGTCAATATCCGCTTGGCGCCCAAGCATGCGCACGGGCCGCACACCCGGTTCGCAATGGATAGTGGCCTTGACTTCCTGGGCGACGACGGTCAGCACGTCGCCGAATTCGCGCATGAATGTTTGTTCCAGGTCGGCGGCGTTTTCCGCGAACATGTGGTTGCCATCGCTTGATTGCGCAAGCTTTGTCATGAGGTCTTCGTTGTAGTCGAGACCCAGGCCAATGGTGGTTACGGCGATGCCTTCGCGTCCCAGTGAAGTGCCAAGTTCGGCGAGGTCGCCGGGCGAACTCGGCCCCACGTTGGCGATTCCGTCGGACAGAAGCACAATGCGATTGACACGTTCCTTATCGAGGAACTTGCGAAGTTCTGCCGCACCTTTGCTTACTCCCGCGAAGAGCGCCGTGGACCCATCCGCGCTGAGCTGCGCAACGGCGCTGTAGACCGGCTGCTTGTCAGTGAGTTTTGTGGCGGGCACCAGTACGCGCACATTCGTGTCATACGCGACGAAGGAGACAATATCGTCATTGCGGAGTCTTTCGATGGCCATACGGATAGCCTCTTTGGCGCGAACGATTTTGTCACCTTGCATGGAGCCTGACTTGTCGATTACGAAAGCAACATTAACCGGTGCGCGGTGGTCCGCGTCACGGGGTTCTTTGCCGGTCATCGAAAGACGGAGGTAGGTAGTCGCTTTCTGGTTCTTCAGAAGGATGGGGTTGGCGATTTCGAGCGCAACATCAACGGATTCGCCCCACGCGATTGCGCCCAGGAGGAGCAGGGCAAGAATGGCCCTGGATAAGTGCCGCAGCGCGGTTCGAGTCATGGGAGTCATGGTGGCCTCCTTGTACCCACGATACCACTAACCGGTCGAGAAGCCGAAGTGGATGTGAGCGGTTGTTGGAGCCAGGATAGACGTAGAGAGCAATGACGTGGTGAGAACGGGGTGAGGGGGATGTAAAAAGAATGTAAAAGCACGGACGAACACGGACTGACACGAACCAACACGGACGAACACAGACCGGCATGGGCCGGCACGGACCAGCATGGATAAGACGGTCTATTCGAAGTCCATGCGGAAACGGTCGCCGAGGTAGGTACGACGCGCAATGGGATCGTTGGCGATTTCCTGCGACGTACCGGCGACGGAGATTTGGCCTTCGCTGATGATGTAGGCGCGATCGGTGATTTCGAGTGTCTCGCGGACGTTGTGGTCGGTGATAAGCACACCGATACCGATGTTCTTCAGCGCGGAGACGATGTCTTGCAGATCGGCCACGGCGATGGGGTCGATGCCCGCGAATGGTTCGTCGAGCAGGAACGCTTTGGGTCGCGTTGCCAGCGCGCGGCATATCTCGGTGCGACGCCGTTCACCGCCAGACAAGGTGTAGGCGGGGCTGTCGGCGAGGTGAAGTATGCTGAGGTCGGTCA
>JAIBAQ010000369.1 GCA_019695095.1 Candidatus Hydrogenedentota bacterium | reverse complement strand
CCGGTGACATATAGCTGTATGTGCCCTGGGCGGATTTTGGCTTGCCTCTATTGAACAAGCTGCCAAGAAGTCCCGATTTGATCGGTTGCGCGATCGCGAAGTCGATGATCTTCACCTTGCCCGAAGCATTGCACAAGATGTTGTCCGGCTTGATGTCCTTGTGGATGAAGCCACTGGCAGTCAAGTATGCCAATCCGGTCGCCGACTGCTTGAATATCGTCTTGGCCTTATCTTTCAAAAACTGTTTGTCCGCCGGATTGCGGCTTTGGAGTCGGTTGCGAAGTGATCCCGCCGGGAAGTACTCCATAATGAAGTACGGCGGATAGACCTTGTATGATTTTGACACCTTGAGAATGTTGATGACATTCTCGTGCCGCATCTTCAGTCCGACCTCGGCGTCGTTGAACAACTCCTGATGAGCTTCCTTATCTTCCCTCAATTCGGGGAGTAGCATCTTCATGGCGAAGTGCCGACCGCTGCCCTCAACCACCTCGAAAACGGTGGTCTTGCGGGCCGGGTGTAGGATCGCCCGCAGCTTGTACCCATCAACGGTGTCGCCGACGTCGGCCATTCCCGCCCCCTGCCCCGCCTGCCGGCGGTTTACCAGTATTCTTCAAAGTGGACGTTGCCCTTGAGCTTGATTGCAGCCTGGTCGGCCACAAATCCACGCTCCTCCAGAAGCTGAATCACACCGATCGGTTCCGGGTACGTCCGTTCGCCGGTGGTCTTGTTTTTGACCGGAACCCCGATCATCTTCGGGTTGCCACAGAGATAAACATGGGTACTGGCCGGATCCAATCGGCCTCCTGCAGCAGTGTCCAACTCGCCTGCCACGAGCAAGTCCTGGATGTATGCCTTTTTGCTCAACCCTGGTTCTCGGGTAGCCAAGGGCAGGTACTTGTACTGTGGGAACTGTTCCATCAACCGTTGTTGTGTCGTCAGGTAGCCGAGATCACGCAAAAAGCGGACACAGCAGGCCTGCACTATGGAGCCTGCGTGCCCACGACGAAGCAGTTCCCAGACCATGTGATTGTGTGGCGCTTCGCCTGTGCCGGTGCCCAGAAAAAGCACCGTGTCACCATCTTTCACCGGGTCCAGTGTGAAATGGCCGACGATTCGTTCTCCGATCTGGAGCCGGTCCCCTTCGTTTAGCTCGAATAGCCGTGGTGTCAGTGCCGGCACCCGTCCGCCCAACTCCCCTTCCCGAACGAGGACGACGTAGAATTCCAACCAGTCGTCCTGAGTCATGTCACGCAGAATACCTGGCGACGAATAAATGGACGAGGAGATGGAGTACGATCGACGCACAACCTTTGCATGGTCCTCGTCCGCGAGTTGTTCGTCCTGACAGCCAGGTGTGCGCGGTTCCCAGTTGCCAAGGCCAAGCGTGACGTATTGACCAGGCTTGTACGCCGGCCGTGGAAAATCCGGCCGCACCCGCAACACCATCAGGTCTGAGTGGACCCTGTGCAGGTGAACAACGGTCGCGTTGTACCGACGCGCGCGGGCTGCGGCGATTTCTTCCGGGGTCATTGGGAGATTGTACAGACCAGATCGCAGGCTGTCAGCCGAGCTTGGCGATCGCCTCCTTGAGGTACGCCACACACTTCTTCACATCCGCTGATGGGTCGTCCGGGTTCGCCTCGTACTCAATGCTGATATACCCCCCAAACTTCACTTCCTTGAGCGCCAGTAACACGCCGGGCACGTCCAATGTGCCCGTCCTGTCGCCGAACGGTACGTCAGTCCGCCGCTTGTTGTCATGATCCTTTAGGTGCAGTCCGAAGTTGCGGGCACCCATCTTCCGCACTTGTTCGGCTGGATCGAGTGGGCTGTTGAATGGCGGTTGACCCATGCGAATCAGGTGGCCTGTATCCAGACATGTCCCGATCAAGGGATGGTGGTCCTTGACTGCCGCCATAATCACGTCGGCTGAGTACCAGCGATGTTTGCGGTTGCCGCCGCTCGGGCCGTGCGGGTGAATTGCAATCGCGATTTTGGTCTCTTCGACGAGTTTGTCCAGGCTGTCGAAGCTATCCGGGTCGGGGTCCGCACTTAAATACTTCATTCCGAGACGCATGGCGAAGTCGAATAGCTTCTTATTGGCGTCGTGGTTCTTGGTGAACCGTTCCACGCCGAATGCGAGCGGCGTCACTCCGTACTCAGCACACAGTTTCTTGGCTGCGGCGTGCTGCTCTGCCGTGCCGGTTGGCTTGATGTGATCGCGGAAGAACTCCGCGTAGGTGAGACCGAGTTCTTTGGTCCGCTTGAGGGCGTTTTCCAGATCGAACTTGCGGAAGGTGTACGACTGGATGCCGACTTTCAACCCGCCGAATCGGTTCTCGTCGGGCTGGCCGAGAGCGGTTGAGGTCAGGCTTGCGACGCTGGCGGCCAGGAACGTGCGACGGTCAATTGGTGTCACAGCAACTCTCCACAGGTGCGGGCCGTCATTGTGGAATGCGGTATGGGAAAAACCAGGGCCAACTACAATCCGGCACCATCCGCAGTTCGGATGACGACAATCAGCGGAACGGCGCCAGACTTCCGCGTGGTGCGACCGTCCGCAAATGCCCGTACCTCCTTCGAGGTCGCAACTGGTCGCGCTGTAGGTGGGGTGAGAGCAAATAGCAGTGCCGTGTGCTTCGGGGTTGGCTTCTTGATCTTGCTCACTTGCTCGGCGGTCGGATGCATAGTGGTCGGTTTCGGGTCAGCACCGAGCAAGTCCTTTATCTCGCGGTGATCGGCGGCACCAGCGACGGAGAGGTGTGCGACGCCGAGTTTCGCCCCTGCCCTCCCCTGCGTCGCCAAACTCGTCAAGAAGTGTCCACCATCAGCGGCAGAAACTGCATCCAAATACAGGGCGAAGGCACCGTGTTGCTTCGCCTTAAGTAGCATCTGCGCGTTGGCATCGACGCTTATTGCCCATCCGCATCCCCTTGCCGCCGCCTGCACGCCCGGCAGTGCTGCGAAAACATCTGGAACAAACAGGTCGATGCGTACTGCCGATCCGTTCGCCCAGATGTCTGTTGTCCGCTGATGCAAATCGGACGAAATCAGTTCAT
>JAIBAQ010000368.1 GCA_019695095.1 Candidatus Hydrogenedentota bacterium | reverse complement strand
GATCGAGCAGTCTGTGCGCCTCGGCCTCGGACGAGACATACCTGCTCATCGTGAAGTAGCCGCTGCTCGTAAATCGAGCAAGGAAGTCTCTGCTCGCGATGGTGCTGTCCATATCGAGCACTGCGAAGTCCACGTGTTTAACGTCGGTGCTGACGGCGTAACCAAAGAGCAGAAGCTGAATGACTGGAGCGACAAAGACGATCATGCGCATTCGCGGATCGCGGAAGACATGAATGAACTCCTTGATGAGCATGTGCTTGATTCGTTCAAACATGGCGCAATGCTCCGCGTGTCATGTCAGTTTCTTCCTGAAGGCGACGTTGGCAACGATTAAAAGCAAAGTGGCGAAGACTATGAGAAGCGCGATGTCGCCCCACAGCAAGGAAACGCCGACCCCCTTGAGATAGATCCCTTTCAGAATGACAACGAAGTATCGGGCCGGCACGATGTAGGTTACGTATTGAAGCGCAATCGGCATGTTTGAAATCGCGAATGCGAATCCTGACAGCAGGAAGGCGGGAAGGAAAGTTCCCATCAGGGCAAGCTGACTTGCCAGGAGTTGGTTCTTTGCGAGAATGCTGAAGATCATGCCCTGCGTGGCCGCCACGGTAAGGAAGATCATTGCCGTGGCGAAGAGCAACACGACACTTCCGCGCAGCGGGACATGGTACAGAAAGCGGCCCATGAGCATCGCGAGGACGACATCGCACATGCCTACGCCAAAGTAGGGAATGAGTTTGCCGAAGAGTAATTCAGGAGAACGCACCGGCGTGGAGATGAGTTGCTCCATAGTGCCGCGTTCCCACTCACGGGCAATGGTGAGCGAGGTCAGCATCGCGCCAATGATGCTCATGATGACGGCAATGAGACCGGGTACGATGAAGTTGCGCGATTCGAGGTCTGCGTTGTACCAGACGCGGGCACGAACGTCAAGGGGCTGACGCGGCGGCGTGATGCCGAATCGTTGGATCTGGTGCAGCATAACCTGCTGGTTGTACGCTTCGGTGATGGCCTTGGCGTATCCCATGGCAATGGTGGCGGTATTCGAGTCGCTGCCATCGGCGATGAGTTGCACGGGGACTCTCTTGCCCGCCTCGATTTGCTCTGAGAAATCGCGGGGAATGACCATCGCGAGAAGCGCTTCGCGATTGTCGATGATGCGTTCAATGTCTGCATAGGTATCAACATAGCCGCGAAGCGAGAAATAGCGCGAGCCCGTGAAGTGCGAGAGGAATTCACGGCTGGCCTTCGTGCCGCTCTGATCCCAGACGACAAGAGGTACGCGGTCGACGTCCAGGGTCAGTGCATAGCCGAAAAGCAGGAGCATGAGCATCGGCATGGCGATAGCCATTCCAAGGCTGCGGGGATCGCGCACGACGTGCAGGAACTCTTTTCGTGCGATGGCCCATGTCCGCTGGAAGTTCATCCCTTCACCTCCGCTTGCGGCGCTTCGGCGCGGTCATGGGCTTCCACCAGCGAAACGAAGACGTCCTCCAGCGATGGAATGATTGATTCCACTTGCTTCGCGTGAAAGCCGCGTTGCGCGAGCGTGGTTCGGATGGATTCGACGATATCGGCTCCCTCCTCGGCCACTGCGTGTAGTCCGTTGCCGAACAACGCGACCTCCTTCACGCCGTCGAGAGGTTCGATAATTTCCATGGCGTCGTGTGGACGATCGCATCGGACGTCTACAACCTGTTCGCGCATGATGTCGGTCTTGAGATGGCGCGGCGTGCCGCTGGCAATGATTTCACCGCGATAGATGAGAACGAGTTCGTCGCAATACTCGGCTTCATCCATGTAGTGCGTGGTGACGAACACGGTGACTCCTCGATCGCTGAGTGCGTAGATGAGTTCCCAGAACTGGCGGCGGCTTGTGGGGTCTACACCGGAAGTAGGTTCGTCCAGGAAGATAATCGGAGGTTCATGGAGCACGGCGCAGCCCAAAGCCAGTCGCTGTTTCCAACCACCGGAGAGGTTTCCCGTGCGGGATCGACGATGGTCTTTGAGACCGGCCATTTCCACAACCCACTCTTTGCGCGGTCCCTTCTTTTCGGGCGGAATTCGGTAAATGCCCGAATAGAAATCGATATTCTCTTCGACGGTGAGGTCTTCATAGAGCGAAAATCGTTGGCTCATATACCCGATACGATTCTTGATCTGTTCCGTTTCCTTGCGGATATCGAGCCCCGCCACCATGCCCGCGCCGCCGCTGGGGGCCAAGATGCCACATAGCATGCGAATGGTGGTGGACTTACCGGCTCCGTTTGGACCCAGGAACCCGAAGACTTTCCCTTTGGGTACGGAGAAACTCACCTTGTTTACAGCGACAAAGTGCCCGAACCGGCGTTCCAGATCTGTGACGACGACGGCTTTGGTATCGTCCCAACCAACGACGGTGGGCTGTTTAGCGTGTCGAAACGCCATGGCCGGCCTCCTGCGCCTTGCGGTTCAGCACCGACACGAAGACGTCTTCCAGCGACGGTTCAATGGGACGAATCCCACGCAGCTCTAACGCCGCTTGTGCACACGCGTCCCGCGCGCGCGCCGCAGAGCGATCGGCGTCGGCAGTAAGTACGTGAATGCGGTCGCCAAACAACCCGACGTTGTCGCCGGGGAGGGCATCGCGCAGCACTCGGATTGCGGCACGGGGTTCGTCAATGTGGAGTTCGATCAGAACGCCCTCAAGGTGTGTCTTAACCTCATCGGGCGAACCTACGGCGAAGAGTCTTCCTTCGTGCATAAGGCCCAAGCGATTACAGCGTTCGGCTTCGTCGAGATAGGCTGTCGAAACGAAGATGGTGACTTTCTCACGCAACAATGAGTAGAGAATGCGCCAGAAGTCACGACGCGATACGGGATCGACGCCGTTGGTGGGTTCGTCGAGAAACAAGACTTTGGGCGTGTGGATGAGCGCGCACGCGAGGCCAAGCTTCTGCTTCATGCCGCCAGATAAGTTGCCTGCCAAGCGTTTCTTAAATGGAGTGAGGTTGCTGAAGGCAAGCAACCGGTCGACTTTCTCGGTGCGCCCGCGACGTGGCACGCCGTAGATGTCTGCGTAGAAATCGATATTCTCCATCACCGTCAG
>JAIBAQ010000367.1 GCA_019695095.1 Candidatus Hydrogenedentota bacterium | reverse complement strand
CACCTCGTCCGCACGCCGGGCACGCTCCAGCAATGCGTCGATCTGCGCCTTGAGTTCGCGCTCGGCGGCCACCATGCGTTCGTAGCTCATCGCCTTGTGGCGGCTGGCGTTGGCCTTAACCTTGGTACCGTCCACCGCAATGGTGCCCAGCTTGACCAGCCCCATCTCGCGCGCCAAGCGCACGACCTGCACGAACAACTCCGACAGTTCCTTCAGATGCAAGGCACGGAAGTCGCGGATCGTGCGATGGGCCGGAAAGTTGCCCGCCGCCAGCACGCGAAACGCCACGTCCTCATGCAGCTTCCGGGCGATTTTGCGCGAACTGAACACGCCCGTGGCGTAGCCGTACAGCAGCACCTTGACCATCATCGCCGGATGGAACGGCTGATTGCGCGGCCCATCCTTGTCGTAGCGCGCATGGAACGCCCTCAATTCCAGGGCATCCACGGTGTCACTCATGAAGTGCGCCAGGTGCCCTTCGGGCAGCCACTCTTGGAACGCCTCCGGCATCAACAGCATTTGCCGGGGTTCGTAGGGGAGATAGTTCGCGGCCATCTCCCCTTATACCAGACCGCTCACCCCTTCTGCCGCCCAGACTCCTAGCGCGGCGTCCAGAACAGCATTGAACTGCCAGCGATATTCACACCGGAATACTCCGCCCCGGCTCCTTCGAATTCGGCGTCGACCGGCTCATCGAGCACCCCACGGCCTCACGTGACGTGCTATTCCGGCTTACGCCCCAGAGGCTACTCAGCCTGACATGAGATTCGGGGTGACGGCCATAATTGGGTTCAAACGCCTTACCTCACCTCTATCGCCTCGCGCAGCGCCTCCGACTGGCACTACATCGAAAAACTCGCCAGGTTGGGGATCAAAGGGCGGTTCCGAGAGACCAAGCCGGACGGACCCCATGAACCCGCCTCCCGGCGCTGCATGGGGCGCCATGCGCCAGTGGCCGGGACGATGAACGACAACGCGCCGAAGAATCGGCGCCGCTTTTTCGTCACCGAGGATGACCAGAAAGGGCTTTGCAGCAATTCCAATCGACGCCCGTTATCTCGACGCTCCGTGTGCAATCGCGATCGCACGGGTGACCTGGTTGCTGATACTGCCCAGAAGCAACCCAATTGAGAACCGCAGGACTGCGACGGTAACGTCCTGAATTCCTTCGATGCTGCGACCGAGGGCTGTCATCAGCGCCTTCAGGATGCGCTCCAGCATCGTACCGACTTCCTTCTTCAAGAGCGCCGCGCGCCCAAGCAACCATGCGATCGAATCAACCAATGTGAACCCGGCGCTGACCAGCACCTGAAGTCCCGTACTTTCAACGCTCAGGGCAACACGCAACAGCTGGAGTAACGCCTTTCCAAGAAACCACAAAATGTTACCGCCATAATGCGAAAGAACCGACCGGTCCCCGGAGTCCAACCACAATCGCACATTGCTATCGAGCCGTTCAAGCCAGTTCGTCGCCCCGCAGCGCATCTCACGCCACCCCCTGCCGGAAACGTCTGATACGTAGCCGTTCATTGAATGTGCCGAAAAGTCATACGCATGGTACTTCGCCGGCAACATGACTACTTGTCCGCGATCCGGAGCGTGCAGGAACGGGAACAGTGGCACCATGCTTACCGGATCGTTGGCGTGATACACACGAAAAATGTCGTCAGGTCCCAGTGCGTCCGTGAGCTGGGAACTGAAAGCCGCGTAGCCTACCCTCGGGCTTCCGAACGTATAGAGCGATGCACGCAACCCCCTCGCCCGCGCGTAATCCGCGACCAGCGTCGCAAGGGCTCCGCCGAGGCTGTGACCGACACAATGGACGTGAGATACCCCGCGGTTTTCTGGTGCGCCAAAGCATGCGTTCAGTTGCTCGCGCAACGAATCGAACGTCTCGTTAAAGCCTGAATGCACCAAGAATCCCCGAGGCCCCAACTGGACCCCGCAACTCAAATCCGTGAGTCCGTCAGCGAGCGTTGCGGTACCCCGCATGACCACAAGCGCCTCGCGCGCCCGTTTCCCACGACCGGACGAAAAAAAACCAAAACCGGAGCGTGATCGAAGAAATGCACCCGAGGTGCCTGTCATGCGTTGCGGAGGATTGAACTCGCCAAGCCATTGCGGCACGGAGGCACCCAATGCGCTCAAGTCGTCGTCGAGCCTCAGGTCATACACGTCTCGCGCAAGAACCGAGGTGATATCGGGCGTCAAGTATTCCATAGGCGGTCACCCAAACAATGTCATTGTCTATCTGGGAAGCAATGCTTTCGCGCTGTCCGGCTGAGCTATTCCAGGGTACAGATGCCGCTATAACCCAATTTCAATTTCTCATCGACGAGATGATAAGCGGGTTTATCGCCCACGTCGCAACGCATTCGCAACGGACGGCCCGGAATCTCTCCAGTTGCATCGTAATTGTGCTTGGTGAATTTCCAAAGCAACAGTTCTCCTCCGCCGTGCCGGAGGGTAATCGATTGCTGAACCACCGGTTCGTGCGGGATCAGGGAACCGAGAAAGCTTGACCCGGTTATTGCGGGGAATCGAAACCGGCCATCCTGCCCTGTTATCGCCCTGTCTTCTCCCTTCTGATCCTTCCAATGCCAGACGTAGCGGCGCTCAACTTCAACACCCGGGATCGGCTTTCCGCCTTGAAGAATTACGCCTTCCACTTCGGAAAACAATGTCAATGTGCGCGCCAAAGTCGCTGGACTCCCAAGCAATACAAGAACTGCGACCACGCATCCGCGAATGAATCGCGATGCCTGGTCCCCCGTCAATCGCCGCGACGGCACCTTTTTTCCGGTGGATCGAAGAATGCTGCGGCGCATAGAAAGCTGGAGCGGTTCCTTAATTTGGGGGGAATTTAACGCTTGCCGGCTTCGGCGTCAATCAACCGCAATATCCCCATTCCGTATTCTCTCGATAGGCTAGACTGAGTGAGCGAGACCGTTGGTATCCCGGAAGTCATTCCGCGACCTGATTACCAATGAACCTCAGCCAGCTTAACGAGCCGATGCGGCATAGGCGGCGTGTGTGCGGCAGCCTTGCCGAGTCGTGCCACCATGCTGGCCAGATCGAAACGCCGGTTGAAGCGGTAGGT
>JAIBAQ010000366.1 GCA_019695095.1 Candidatus Hydrogenedentota bacterium | reverse complement strand
TGGAGTGGAGTCCCAAGGCAGGCGGATTTCTTCGCAACGAGGCCAATCCGTTGAATGCGGATATTGTCGTCATCGACGAGACATCGATGGTCGATATCAACCTGATGCACAGCCTGCTCAAGGCGCTCTCGCCTTTGTCGCGCCTCTTCCTCGTGGGAGACGTGGACCAATTGCCGTCCGTGGGCCCGGGAAATGTGCTGATGGATATCATCGCAAGCAACCGGGTTCCTGTGGTCTGGCTGAAGACCGTCTTCCGCCAAGCCGCCGAGAGCGGCATCGTGAGCAATGCGCACCGTATCAACAGCGGACAGTTACCCGAGTACAACGACAAAGACTTCTTCTTCATCGAGCGGAAAGACCCGGCCAAAGCGCTTGAGACTCTTCTGGAGTTGGTCACCAAGCGCATGCCCGCCAAGTTCAGACTCGATCCGGCGCGCGATATTCAGGTGCTCGCGCCGATGCACCGCGGCGACGTGGGCGTCGCGCGGTTAAACGAGGAGTTGCAGCGCGCATTGAACCCCACCGTACAACCCGTCGCCCACCGTCCATTTGGACTGCGCGACAAAGTCATGCAGATGCGCAACAACTACGAGCTGGATGTCTTCAACGGCGACATCGGATTTGTGACGGTTGTCGACGAGGGCCTCAAGGAGGCCCAGATTCAGTTCGATGACCGCGCCGTCCTTTATCCTTTCGAGAACCTCGACGAACTTTCGCTGGCGTACGCAGGCACCATCCACAAATCGCAAGGCAGTGAATACCCCGCGGTGGTTGTGCCGTTGTTGACGCAACACTTCATGATGCTGCAGCGTAACGTCCTCTATACGGCCATCACGCGGGCCAGCCGTCTTGTCGTGCTTGTGGGCGATCCCAAAGCCGTAGCGATGGCGGTTCACAACACCAAGACCACGAAACGCAATTCCAGGCTTACCGAACGATTGGCGGGCGGCCGCCAGCCAATCAAGGCCGATTGAGCCGGATTCCTGGAAGCTCCGCCCGCGGAAACCCCGATTTGCCGCATATTCGCCTCCGCTGGGCGGGTCTGGTAGAATCTTGTCCCCAAAAGGCTGTTCGATGGAGCATGCTCAAACACTGGAGGATGATAGTCTCGTGATGGCTTGGCAGGTTACAAAAGAGATTCATTCAGGTTCTGAGTCGGTTGGTGCATTTTATCTAATGCGCAGACTGGGCGTGCGTCCGCTCCTGGGCCTCGCAATGCTCACCGTATTGGCGCTTACCGCATATGCCGAGCCCGATCCCAACCCGCCATCCATCAACTCCAACCACGGCGCGTGGCCGCTTCGGCGTCAATGGAACTTCGCCGAGACGCAGCATTTCGCCAAGTGGATCGAGCACATCTACTACATGCGGACAGACGGCGGTGACGTCGAGCAGCGCGTGGCCAAGATGGACCGTATTCTCACGGACCCGAAAATGAATCTCCTGCTTGACCCCGAGTTCGCGGGCAAGGGCAGCAATCCGCAACTGCCGCTGGGTACCATCCGGTATATGAACGCCATGGTGGACTGCGCAAAATTTACGTTGGCAATGCCCGCGTACTATGCGTATCGCCGGGGCCTTCCGTGGATGACGAGCTACGTGTCACCGGTGGAAGGCGACATCCGAATCTCGCCCAACAACATCCCGGTCGGCTTCGTCAGTAGTTTCCAATGCTCATCGCCGCAGAACTTCTTCGAAGTGGCGATGACGGCCTACTCTTCCGGAAACTATCGCGTCGAACCAGGAAGCAAGAACTCCAGTTGGAGCGACACAGTACCCGTGGCGATTAACCGCAAGTTCCTCATGCCCGGCTGCATAAATTACGTCGATGGGCACAGCTTGATCCTCGCGAAGATCGACGAGTACGGCGAGTTGTATTTCATCAATGCGTCCACCGATGCCACCAAGAACATCTTCACCTACAACGGGCTCAATGCCGTATCAGGCATCGAACCGTTCAAGCCCACCGATCCCGAGAATCCGCTGAAAGGCTGCTTCCAAGGGTTACGCGTGTTTCGTTACCCGATCTGCGAAACCAACGGTAAAGGACAGGTTACCAAGGTTCGCCGCCGCACCGACACCGAAATGGAAGAATTCGGGATGTCGTACGAGGAGTACCAGAAAGTCGGCGAAATGGTCGATACGCAGAAGATCATGGAAGACGGATTCAAACTCGGTAGCGTGCACGAGTTCATCCGCTACCGCATGAAGACCGTCGACAAAGTCGTGCCGATGGAGTTCATGCGAAAATACATCGACACCATGGTGCAGATGTGGGAGGGACGCGAGGTCTTCGTTCAGGATGCGTGGCGCGAAGTGAAGCAGAACGGGCCGATCATGTATCCCGAGGAGATCAAGGACGAGAACATCTTCCAGGCGAAGGGGCGCTGGGAAACGTGGAGTTCACCGTCGTCCGACGTCGATCGGCGCAACAAGTACTTCTACCTCGCCGATTGGATGGACAACGCAATTCGATGGTACGAGTCGATGCCGCACCTGATTGATCTCGCCGGATTCGAGAAATACAACATCAAGACGACCGCCGATTTCGCCGCCGCGATCATCCAAGAGAAGCGGAAGCTGTTCGCGGAGAAGGGAATCGACTACACCGACTCTGCGGGCAAGAAAGTGCACCTGACCCTAGCCGATCTTGAGACGCGGCTGTACGACCTCAGCTTCGACCCGAACCATCCCCCTGAGTTGCGATGGGGCGCGCCTGCTGACAGCCCCGAACGCGCGGCGGTAAAAGAGATGCCTACCCCCGTTCCCGGCGGCACACGTATCCCGATGGCCGAAGCTTACCGGCTACAGACCTACTATCGGACCTTGTGCCAGCGCGAGACGGAGATGAGCTGCCTGCGCGGCATGTTCACCACCGGCTTTCCCATCCGATCCAAGTTCGACGAACAACTCGCCGTGAAATGGCTTCCCGACGGCGCGCTGGAGAAACTCGCGTCGGCGAAATAGCGGAAAGCCAACGCAAAGATAAGATGAGAAGGCCGGTCCTCCGACGCAGTGCGATAAACTCGCCTGCAAAGTTAAACGGCACCGAGGTGCCATCAGGAGGAACCGGCCATGAGCAAGTATAGAACATCTGTTGGT
>JAIBAQ010000365.1 GCA_019695095.1 Candidatus Hydrogenedentota bacterium | reverse complement strand
CGCCCAGATCGAGATATCCCACCAGCGTTGTTTCATCCAGGCGCGGTTCTTAAACAGGCCTTCCTGGCGCATCCCAAGGCTCTTGCACAATTTGATGGATGCTTCATTTTCGGCGACGCACTCCGCGTAGATGCGGTGCAAGCCGACCGTGTTGAACCCGAAATCGATAATACCGCGACTCGCTTCGACGGCGTAGCCCTGACCCCAATGGTCCGGATTCAACTCGCACCCGAATTCTCCCTCGCTGTTGTCGGAGGAGGTGGTACGTACGCCACAGCATCCGATAAGGGCATCGTTGGACCGTAGGGTAATGGCGACCTGAAAACGGGTTCGTGGGCGTTCGTGTTGCCAGCCGATGAAGCGCTCAACCAGCGTTTCCACACCGAGGCGGCTTCTGCCTTCCCACGGATAAAAACGTAGATATTCTTCGGTCGACTGATACGCAAGCACGGCATCAACATCAGCAAACCCGAAATCGCGCAGAACCAGCCTCGGCGTAATGATGTGCACGGAAATACACCCGCCCCGCGAACGCAACGGCGTTCACGACTTCACCCCAAACTCACCTCTGCTTCCGGGCCTAGTCCCGAACCGAGTGAGCGCTAATGCGTACTCTGCGCAGACATTCGCCGCCGCGTTACCAGTATGACTCCCACGACGAGGCAAACCGCAACGATGGGCCACGGTTGGATGGGCACTGCAGGCACATCCAACGCATCGTAAGGATCGGTACTCATGGCAACTTCCAGACTATCCGGAGCGCCGTCTTCATCCGAATCCGTGTCCAGGAAATTCAGGGTCCCGTCATTGTCTACATCCGTTCCCTGGGAGACACCTTGCTCGTACGCGTTTGACAGACCATCGCCATCGGCATCCAGGTCCAGGAAGTTCGGAGTACTGTCGCCGTCGACGTCGCCATCACCGGCGACGCTGTCGTTGATGCCGTCACCGTCGCTGTCAGGGTCGAGGTAGTTGGGGATGGTGTCGTTGTCCGGGTCGCCAGTGCCTTCAACGATATCGCTAATGCCGTCGCTATCGGAATCTTCAGGAACGGTTCCATATATCTGGATGGACCATGAGTTGAGCGTGCCGGTATCGGGCGTGAATACATCGGCAACCTTCAATTGCCACGTGCCGTTTGGATTCTCGCCCCAATGCGCGACTGAAGTGAATTTCCAATTACTGAAATTATCCCCGCTGTCCCCAGCGCGTTCGGAAGCGAGTTGGGACACCATGCCGCTGGGCGAGGTCAGAAAGACGCGCAAATCGCCACGATACGGGTGGGTGATGTTCACGGTGACTTCAACGTGTTCCACTTCGAATCCGGTATTGCCGCTGATGGACACTGTTTGCGTAACACCCGCAGTATTGTTATCGGGAATCGCGACGGCGGTCGCCTTCGACGCGGTGAGCGAGGGTGCGCTGGCGGCGACATTGGTCCAGGTTCCCGCGGCGTTTACGGCGGCCGTCGCATCGATACGGCCAAAGCCGTATGAAGGGTTGTACCAGAGGCCCGCACCGTTCTGACTCCAGCCGCTGTTAAGCGGGTCATTGCGGAATGCGGTATTTACAAGGATGTGTTGCACGTCGCGCCACGTGAGGTTGGAGTTCTTCTCCAACATAAGCGCGATAATCCCCGCAGCCAACGGCGTCGCGGAAGAAGTGCCGCCGAATGAATTCGTGTAGTTCGTTACATCATACCCGGCGGACCCGGTACGGTCCGTCGTGGTAATACCACCGCCGGACCAATTTGAAGGTGTGTTTACCAGCATAGAGCAACCGGGTTCGCTGTAAGGTGAGTAAACACCATTTGCCCCGCTCGCGCCCACGGCGATGGTATATCGGCTGGAAGCATAGCCGTCAAAATTGACGTTGTCCGCCGACTGTCGCCCGTTTCCAGCAGCCCAGACGTAAATGGTGCCCAAACCGCCGCGTCCGTTTTGGATACCGTTCAGGACGGCTGCCGCTGTTAGCGGAGGCATTGTTGCAAGCGTGGCCCCATCGTCTGCCGGGCCCCACGAGTTGCTGCTTATCGAGACTCGATCGGTCGCCAGCGGAGGCGCAACCAGGTATCCCAATGCTTGGGCATCTTGCGCGTCAGTAGTTGCCAAAGAAATGAGTCGAACGCCGACAAGGCTCGCATTGAACGCAGCGCCACAGACTCCGAGGGCGTTGTTGCCTTTTGCTGCGGCCACGCCCGCGCAGGACGTGCCGTGATCATCGCCTACGACGTCCGGTGTGGGGTCGTTGTCACCATAGTCGATGTCGATGTCGATATCCGTTCTCGCGTTTGCCGCCAAGTCTTCATGGGCCGTTTCAAGGCCGTCGTCGACGATGGCGATGTTGATCCCGGCACCAGTCACCTGATCCCACGCAGATTGAATGTTAACGTCGTTTCCCGCCGTGCCCTGCTGGCCCGTGTTCTTGAGGTGCCACTGGTTCGGGTACAACGTGTCGTTTGGGACCAACTTCTTTGTCGCCTTCCGCTCGATGAACGGGGTGGCAAATTCCACGAGGCCGCTTTCGTAGAGCGCATTCGCAATGTTCAGCGAGTCCAGAAGTCCCTTTCCTGTCGTCTGAACGATATACGTGTTCGGGCTGTAGTCGACTTGGCTTACCACCGAGACGCCATACGCTGCCGTTATCTGATCGATGGTTGCCTCGCCCTTGAGCTTCAGGCTGAACTGATTCGTCAGAACCTCACGATTATTATCAGTCGGGGTGATTACCGTATCTCCATAGACTGCGGGACTGACCTCATATCCGGCGGCCTCTAGCGCGTCTGCTTGCTGTTCCAATGCGGAACGGCTTGGCGCGGGCGCGGCAAGTTTGACGTGTTGTTCGCCTTTGGGGCCCAGCGAACGTGTCGTCGCCGTAGGGATGAGGCTCTTGATAGAAGTTGGCGCGATGCCTTTGGTTGCCGGAGGCGTCACTACCAACTCATCGAGGGAAAGGGTCATTTCAACGCGGGTGTCTCCGCTGTAGTAATAGATGCGTTCGCCTTGAACGGAGGACTTGAGCTTGGCTGGCTTCTCTCCGCCTGAAGCGGACGAGGCCATTGCCACAAGGAGGGTTAGGAATACAGCGGAGATGCGAATGGGGGAGACCCGGCGTGA
>JAIBAQ010000364.1 GCA_019695095.1 Candidatus Hydrogenedentota bacterium | reverse complement strand
CTATATAGTAGAACGTCCTCTAGAGAGAGACCAGCGATTCGCGATCACACGCGAATGTAGATCTTCTTCTTGTTTAATACGTAGACAAAGCCAATGGAGAGCAGCAACCCAAACAGGGCAAGTGCGGCCTGCATTCCAGGCGCCAATGCGTCTTTACCCAGAAGGAGATTTGCCCAACCATCGAAGTTCGTGAGGTTGTCGAAGAAGTAGATTGCGATGGAGTTCGAGCCAATCCACAAGAAGGGTGGAATCCACCACTGCCATTCTTTTACGTCAATCATCCAGATGAAGGCGCCCAACAGCATCAAGCTATAGCCACCGGCCACAAATACATACGAAGGCGTCCACAGGCGCTTGATGATGGGAATTTGGAGGCCCCACAGGTAACCGATGACGACCATCGCTACGCCCACCAGCAACAACCGTTGTGCTTGCTGGTCCTCGGAAAGGTCCGTCTCCCGCAGGAATATTGCCGTCAGCGCGCCCAATATGCACGACACAATGGCCGGGAACGTGGTCATGAGACTCTCGGGATCGGTGCCGTAGTAGGGCGGAATCATCTTGTCGATGTAGTGGATGATGTTGTTGCCGCGCTCGAATACGACTTGGGCTTCTCCCGGCGCGGGAATGAAGGTCAGCGCTGCCCAGTAGCAGGCCAGCATGGCAATTCCAGTTGCCAGGAGCCCTCGCCACTCGAACACACACAGCAGCAACCCCGTTGCCAAGTAACACAAGGCCATGCGCTGAAGTACGCCGCAAATGAGGTTTTCCTCGGCAATGCCCGCAAGTCCATCCCAGTACACGATGTCGATGGCATCGTACACCGCGCCAAGTATCAGCAGAAGCGCCGCACGTCGCGCAATCCGCTTGATGGCGGACGCTTTCCCGTGTTTCTCGATAATCTTGGTCAACGAGAAGACCGATGACATACCTACCATGAACACGAACAGCGGAAAGATGAGGTCGTAGAAATGAAACCCTTCCCAGCTCACGTGCTCCAATTGATCCGCGACGAACTTAATCGGTGCCGGCGCGTTCTCGCCGCCGGTGCTCTTCATAAGGGCTTGGCCAATGGCATCCGCGCCAATGATCCAGAACATGTCGAAACCACGAAGCACGTCAAGCGCTACGAGACGCGAACTCTGGGGGGGAGGTGCAACCGGTTTGGGTATGGTCACGCGATTGGCGAGAATCATATTCCCGCAATGCGGACACTTCCCGAACTGTCCCGCGAATTGAGACGGGATACGAAGATGTTTCCCGCAATCCGGACAGTCTTGCTCGATAAATGTGGTTCCGCCTACCCCCGTTTCACTGCTTTCTGGCGTCACTGCAAAATTCCTCCCATGAAGTATTCGATGATGAAGGATTCCAGCTGTTTCGGCAGGCGCGACTTCTTGCGCGGACAATGCCTACAGCTTGGTACATGGCCCCCGTGCGAGACCCAAACGGACAAATCCTAGTGGGAGAAAGCCTCAATTGCAAGACGTGCGGAGAAGCTATTCCTGTTCGCTAGAAGGCCCGCTTCGAGGGACCGATAGTCGTCCCACGGTTATGGTTGACTGGTTCGCGCAGGCGGTTTACTATTCGCTTGCATTCACCATATCGAGGGGGATTCAGGACTATGCTGGCGCGGGTGCAATCGTGCGCCGTCATTGGAATTGAGGGGTATCCGCTTGCCGTCGAGGTAGACAACAGCCTCGGGGGCACCTTGTTCGTTATGGTCGGCTTGCCCGATGCCGCCGTCAAGGAAAGCAAGGAACGCGTCGGTTCGGCCATCAAGAACTCCGGGTTCCGATACCCTCGCGGCGTCATCGTCGTTAACCTTGCGCCTGCCGACATCCGGAAAGAAGGCAGTGCGCTCGACCTGCCCATAGCGCTCGGCCTGCTTGCCGCGTCCGAGCAAATCTCCGGTGTCCGCTACAACGAATACGCGGCGGTAGGCGAACTCGCCCTCGACGGCTCTCTCCGACCCGTGGCCGGTGCGCTGTCCATGGCAATGGCCGTTCGCGATGCCAAACTCAAAGGCATCATCCTTCCCAAAGTGAATGCGGAAGAGGCTGGCGTCGTGCCCGGCGTCGACGTAATTCCCGCGTCCACCTTGGCCGAGGCCGTCGCGTTTATGACAGGCGCACTGGACCGTTCCCCGTATCGCACGGACCTGACAGCCACGTTGGCGCAGGCTCGCACCGAAGCTCCGGACCTCACCGACGTGAAGGGTCAAGCGCATGTGAAGCGCGCGTTGACCGTGGCCGCTGCCGGCGGACACAACCTGCTCATGATCGGTCCGCCGGGTACCGGCAAGACCATGCTGGCCTCGCGACTGCCCGGAATCCTGCCGAACATGACCTTTGAAGAGGCGCTCGAAACTACGCGGATCTACAGCGTCGCGAATGGCGCGAGCGGTAAACGGAACCTCATCGCGCAGCGCCCGTTTCGCGCGCCCCATCACACCGCGACGACCGTCTCCATCTGCGGCGGAGGTGGAGGCATGCAGCCGATGCCCGGCGAAGTCAGCATGGCGCACAACGGCGTGCTGTTCCTCGACGAACTGCCCGAGTTCAACCGTGGGGCGCTGGAAGTCCTGCGGCAACCCCTCGAAGAGGGACTCGTCCATATACGGCGCGCGCAATACTCCGTCACCTTCCCAAGCCGATTCATGCTTGTTGTCGCCATGAACCCATGCCCCTGCGGATATCGTACCGACCCGCGAAAGGAATGCCGCTGTACGACTGGGGAAGTCCAACGATACATGGCGCGTTTGTCAGGTCCCTTGCTCGACCGCATCGACATTCACGCCGATGTACCCGCGCTTAGCTTCGAAGAGTTGAGCGACAACCGCGCTTCCGGTCCGACCAGTGCCGACGTCGCGGCTACCGTTCAGACTGCACGCGACCTCCAGCGCCAACGCTACAACGGCTCCTGCGCCTGCAACGCCCACCTCGACTCGAAGACCCTCCGCAAACACTGCGTCCTCTCCTCAAGCGCCGAAAAACTGCTCGAGAACGCCCTCAACCGGCTCGGCCTCAGCGCCCGCGCCTACGACAAAGTCCTCCGTGTTGCGCGTACCCTCGCCGACCTCGAATTCTCCGACTCCATCGCCGACAACCACATCACCGAAGCCGTCCA
>JAIBAQ010000363.1 GCA_019695095.1 Candidatus Hydrogenedentota bacterium | reverse complement strand
CAGAAATCGCCCCTTGTGCTAAATTTGTGCTAACCCGTTTTGGTCGGCACTCATCCAGCACATTCACACCTTCTCTCAGACTTTCCGGCGAGTGATGCGCATAGCGTTGCGTCATCAAATTCGTCTTGTGCCCGAGCAGCCGTTGAACTTTGTACAAGTCCACTCCGCGCTGTACGAGTCGTGTGGCGAAGGTATGCCGCATGTCGTGAAACCGGAAGTCTGGAATTCCGGCCCGATTGCGCGCCTCACAGAATTCTCGAACTAGAAACCGTACCTGCAGGAGATTGCCGAGCGGAGTCTTGAAGACTGGCCCACGTGAGAGGCCGGTTAAAGCCTGTTTCGCGGCCAGGAGTTCATAGACCTTGGCATTCAAGGGAATGGTCCGGCGTGTGCCGTTTTTGCTTTGCATCACGATCAGCGTGCCGCGTAAAAAATCCACCTCCTGCCATTGCAGGTTGAGGATCTCGCCTTGGCGCATGCCGGTATTGAGTGCAAAGACCATGACTTCTCTCAGCCAAGGAGACGAAACGGACATAAGCCGTTCTTCTTCATCTGCCGTCAGCCAGCGATCCACCTCGTTCCGCACTTGTTCCATGGAAACCCGGTGCATTGGGTTTTCCCGGCACCATTCCCATTCCCGCATGGCGAGGTTGAAGGCATGCCGGACAAGTTGGAGCTCCTTGTTGATGGTCGCTGGAGCCGCTTGTTCTATCCGACGCTGAGCCTTGTAGCCCGCGAGCAATTTTGGGCTGATCTCAGAGAGCATCTTCTTCCCGAAGATGGGTAAGAGGTGGGTTAACGCGGCCTGATCTCGAAGCCGACTCTTTGGAGCCTTCAAACTGGCCCGCTCTGCAACGTACCGGTCCATCATCTCCTGAAATGTCCGGTTCTGTTCTTCCAGTCGGTCGAAGTGTCGGCCTTCGATTAACTTGATCTTCACTTTGCCGAGAATGGCTTCGGCTAATCGACGATCCGTGGTGTCGGTACTGCGACGGACTTGCCGGCCATTATGAATAAAGCTCATCCACCATACTTTGTTGCGCTTAAACAGCCCCATCCTGCTCCCCCTTCCTGATGAGGCCTGATTTCGGTCTGGTTTCCCCGTGGCGAGAAGTATAGACCTCACGTTTGGCACTCGCAATCAGGGCATCCACGTCGGTTCGGGATGCGTCAGGACGCAGATCGGGCAGGGGAGGCGTGAGGCCGGTGGGACAGGACGCTAGCCAGGTATCAATTTCCGCACGTTCGAAGCGTACCAACTTGTGGAGACGCTTACAGGGGATCTTCCCTTGTTTCGCCCAGGCGTAGAGGGTCGTCGGATTCACTTGCAGCTCGTGGGACAGATCTTTGACCGTTAACAACATCTGGCCGTATTACCAGGGGCGTCTTACGACACCCCCGGCCCCCCTGTTGCGCTCGCGTCGGAACGCCAGCGCCGGTTATGGTGGCGCACCGCGCGTTGGAGCACAGGGCGAGCCTTCGGACACCCTTCAGTCACGCCCCCTGCTACCACCGCGCCGCCGCGCACTTCGGAATTCTGCCCCGCCCCCGTGTGTCAGTAGGGGGGTGGGGCTACGGTAGTCCATTACCGTCCGAGCGTTTTCACCTGGTCCTTGGTCAATTCGACACCGAACTCGTGCCGGACACGTTCTAATCTCTCAGCCCATGGCACATTGTTGGCCTTCATCTCTTTCAAGACCGTGAAGAGTTGCCGCGCCGATTGATCGGGGCCGGACTTCGGAGCTGGAGAGGATGAAAGAGTTGACGGAGTATCTTTCGCCACAATAGACGGGGAGTGTGCTGCGGTGACAGGCGTGACAGGACCGCCCTTTCGTCGAGGCCGATTCCAGTAGGGACTTTTGCAGCGCGGGCACCGGCAGGGGGTACCGGTTCGGCGTGGGAGCCAGGCATGCTCACACCGATAACAACGTTGTGGGCTAATGGTAGCTAGCTTCATAATCCCTTCCGTATGCGAGCACTCATTCGCGGTGCCCGTATGTGAATACTCCCTTAGGAATTGATTATCCGACCGCTCTCTTCTCTATGTGGTTGATCCAGATATTGATTTTGAGGTCTGTAGACGCCAGATGCTATACGCTTGTTTGCAAGTAGCGCCCCCGTATTACCAAGTCGGGGGCGGGTCGGCTGCGCGCGCCGCCCGCTATCGCCGTCGGTCGCGCGCAGGCCGGCCTCGCCTCCTACGAGGGTGAGTCCATTGAGGCGCATTGCATCTCGAACTTTTTCGAGGTCAAACAAGTACATTTTGCAAAGGCGTTCATATGGGATACGTCCCGTCCGATACGCCCGTCGAATCGTTGTGACATGAACATCAAACCTTTCTGCTAATTCCTTGGCCGTGAGTAACATCCGTCAGACCACTCCTTTCTCACTTCTCAACATGGTGGGAACACTACGCGAGCATTTGGGATCTTGGGAACTATGCGTATGCATGCTTATGTGTGCTTTAGTGCGCTTTCCTGTGCTTTTGTGCGCATCGACGCTGAGAGAACCTTCATCAAGTCTGCACGACAGCGGGCGGAATTTAACGTGAGCGTAGAGACAGAACACCAATAGGCCAGACGAATCGGAATGATTATTATTAGTTATGGCTGTGGAATGACCGAGACGAACGGAGCCGAACTGGAAGGAACGAGGAATAGTGGAGACGTATAACCCGAATAGTAAGCGTGACGGGAAAATGGCTCAGGCCGATTTACTTGCAATAGGGCCGCTTAGCCCTGGGTCACGACGGGACCAATCAGGCTGGATGTGTTCCGTCTTGATTCAGGGTTCTAAACGCTTCGCTAAGGAAATGGCAGAGGGAGTATCGCAATTACTACCAGCCCGAACGAATGACCAATCCGAGGATCTAATAGCTTGGACTGGTCGAGTTATTAATGAATACGGGCACATCGCCCAACATTGTTTTAGCGGATCTCCGCGCCCTGCCTTGAGGGGAATCGGGCTTCCATGCCGCCGCCCAAACCTGCTCTGCCTCGGCTCCCTGCCGCAACGCCTGTAGTGCTCCCCTGAAATCAAGCCACCTGCGTGAGTTGTTGCGCCCGATATTGAACCGGGCTCTGATAGCCCAAGGCCTGATGCGGGCGCTCCTGGTTGTACCACTGCATCCAGTCCCGAATGAC
>JAIBAQ010000362.1 GCA_019695095.1 Candidatus Hydrogenedentota bacterium | reverse complement strand
ATCGCGCGTTTTTGCGCGCGTTTGGGGTGCCTTTGCCCACAACCGACTGGCATGCCTACAAGCACGTTACCGATACCGGGATCATTCACGAAGTCGTCGAACCCGCGTGGGGGCGTCCCGTCGCTATGAGCGAGATTGAGGCATTTGAGTCGGCATTCTTGGATGAACTCATGATGGCTTTCGAGACGAATCCGGGCGGTTTCACGGAAGTGCCCGGAGCGTGTGCGCTTCTCAATGCCCTTCAGAAGATGGAGAATGTCGCGATTGCGTTGGCAACGGGCGGCATGCGAAAGACGGCCCTGTTTAAGTTGAGCAAGATCGGAATTGACGGCGAGCAGCTTGCGGGCGGTTTCGCCAACGACGCCATCTCACGCGCGGACATCGCACGGATTGCAGCACAACGCACGGGCGTTCAAGCAAGCGACATCGTTTATGTCGGCGACGGCATGTGGGACTTGCTTACCTCGCGCGAGTTGGGAATGCGCTACGTCGGAATTACGCGCGAGTCCAATGCAGACCGCTTGCGGGAAGCGGGCGCGACCGCACTCCTCGAAGACTATTCGGACCCTGCTGCATTCTTCACGGCAGTGGAGACCGCCAAGGTCCCTGTCGCACCGTAAAGTTCGCCCACCCGTTGGTTCACTCGGCAGGTGCATCATTTCTTTGAGGCGCGCTACCAATCGCGGTACTATGTGCGCAGGTCTATCGGCAAGGCGAGGTGCGCTGTTGTCCCGCACCCTCAATTCCACAGGTGAGCCATATGCTTAAAACCATTGTGCGTGTATGGGTGTTCCTGTTTGTGGTGTCGATCGCTGTGTGCGCTCAAGAGTTCTACACGGTACAGAACGTAGAGGCACAGCCTTTCCTGGCGCATGCATTGCGCTTGAATGACGCCCTTTCATTTCTGGGAAGCCGCCTGCGCGACGAAGATGCATCGCGCCTGAACGCGCTTAAGGAGCAAGCGCCATCCGCAGAAACCTCCACGGCCATCCAGGAGATCCTGGATCCTTACTGTCTCGTGCTCGTTCACATCAATCCTGAAATGCGCGTGAAGGTTCATCGAGGTCCCGCTGAACCTGTTCTCATGCAGAATGGCTGGCGGTCGTTTCTGGTGAAAGTTCACAATGAAGCGGGCACGCGCGCCGAACTGCGCGTGGATAGTCCCAATGCAGCCCCATTGCTGCACCGATCCAGCGGCGCGGCGGAACCCAAGCCGGAGAATGCGCTGACTCCCGGCGACGTCGCGGCTCGTTTCCTGGAACTGGAGATGTATCACCGGCGGCCTATGGAGCCGCTCTTGTCTGGGTTACCCCTGGAATACGCAATACTTCAGGTTTATACCCGTGATGCTGGATCGCGCGAGGCGAAGATTGCTTTCGATGCCGGGCAGGGCACGCAAGACCTCGGGTTCAGAGATCAACTGGATGTTCTCTTTCGATGCAAGCCCGCCGTGAAGGTCACTTTCCACGTGCACGACGACGACGGGACGCCTGCCATGGCGTCGTTTGTCATATCGGACAATATCGAGCGTTTCGGGGAAGAGGCGGAGCCGGGTGCCAAGAAGAAACTCGACTATCACGTCGCCGCAGCGCAGAGCGTGCCGACAGGCGCCCTGCTCACGGCAGGCCAGCACTTTGCGGGAATCTACCCGCTCCCGTCGCGGCGATTGGCCGAAGTGGATGAGTATCCTGACTTCTTCTTCCAGCCGCAGATCTATCGCGCGGATGGTGAGCATGTCTATCTGCCGCCGGGCGAATACCGTGTCGAATATACGCGGGGACCCGAGTATGTGCCGGGGACAACTACGTTGACCGTAACGGAGGGTCCCGCCGAATGCGAAGTGGAGTTCACGCTCCAGCGATGGATTCATCTTGCGAAGCTGGGATGGTATAGCGGCGATCATCATGTCCATGCCGGGGGGTGCTCCCATTACGAAAGTCCTCAGGCGGGCGTTGACCCTGAAGCGATGATGCGGCAAGCGTTGGGCGAAGATCTGAATGTTTCGTGTGTCTTGTCGTGGGGGCCGTGCTGGTATCACCAAAAGACGTTCTTCGAAGGCAAAGTGAGCGAACTCTCCACACCTCAGAACCTCATGCGGTATGACGTGGAGGTTTCGGGGTTCCCGTCAAGCCATGCCGGGCACCTGTGTCTATTGCGCTTGAAGGAAGACGATTATCCCGGTACGAGCAAGATTGAGGAATGGCCGAGCTGGACCTTGCCCGTACTGCAGTGGGGTAAAAAGCAAGGGGCCGTGGTCGGGTATTCCCACTCGGGGTGGGGTCTTGAGCCGTTGGAGCCTACCTCGGAGTTGCCTAATTACGTCATGGCGAAGTTCGATGGGATCGGTGCGAACGAATACATCATCACCGTCGTTCAAGATGCGGTCGACTTCATCAGTGCGGGCGATACGCCGCTTCCGTGGGAACTCAACATCTGGTACCACACCTTGAACTGCGGTTATCGCGCGCGCATCAGCGGTGAAACCGATTTCCCATGCATTTACGATGAACGTGTGGGGATTGCACGCAGCTATGCACCGATGAAAGGCAAGCTAGACTTCGATGGCTTCGTGGAGCAGATTCGGCGTGGTGCAAACTATGTGTCGGATGGCAAATCCCATATCCTCGATTTTCGCGTGAACGATGCGCTGGCAGGGACAGAGAATAGCGAGTTGCATTTGGCGGAGCCGAAGACGGTGAAGGTTTCGGCGCGAGTGGCTGCGTATTTGCCCGATCAGCGCGGCGAGGTCGGTGAAGAGTTGGCGAAGAAACCTGCGGATGCGTCGCCCTATTGGCACATCGAACGCGCTCGCATCGAGAACTCACGGGCCGTTCCGGTCGAGTTGATTGTCAACGGTTACCCAGTGCAGCGACAGGATCTGATCGCCGATGGCACGCTGCGTGAGGTCACATTCGATGTGCCCGTCGAACATTCGAGTTGGATGGCGCTGCGGGTCCTCTACAGCAGCCACACGAATCCCGTGTTCGTGCTTGTTGGAGACAAACCTATTCGCGCTTCGCGGCGCAGCGCGCAGTGGTGCCGGGAGGCAGTCGATCGATGCTGGCAAATGAAGAACCCGCTGATTCACGAGTCGGACAAGCCTGCCGCGGAAGCGGCATACAATGCGGCGCGCGAGGCTTATGATCGAATCCTGGGTGAATGCGTTGCGGATTGAAGGAGCGCGGCTTCGCCGGCTGGCGTTTCCCGCACTCAATGCGCGCGGATGAA
>JAIBAQ010000361.1 GCA_019695095.1 Candidatus Hydrogenedentota bacterium | reverse complement strand
CCCAGCAACCGCGGTTTGATGTGCGTGCGCTTCAGCGGCTGTTTCAGCAACGGATTGTCGTACAGGTAAATCTGACCGACGGAGAGATAATTGGCCGCGCGCCAGTACGCGTCTACCTTCCGCAGCATCTCGGGGCTCAGTGGACTTTGCGACGCTCTGCTCATAGGCTTGACTCCTTCCCCTCTGGCTTATTGAGAGAGAGACCGAATATACGCGAGCACTTCACGGGCCTCCTCATCGGAAGGACGTACTTCCACCTTCCCATCGCCGTATTCCGTCGCCCCTCATGAATGGTCCTGAGCAAGGCGGCGTCAAGTTTTTCCTGAACCGCGGGGGAGGTCAGGTCGGCGGGTGAGATTTGCAGCATGTGGTCTTGGCCGTCCGGCTCCCGTGATCGTTATGAGGAAAGGCGAACATTCACCCGAGACACCAACGCCTCCGAGGCAGCGATGAACGCATTCACGTACGAGCGGTCCATCAGCTTGGGCGATGGCAAGATGGCAAAGCCCTTGCGGTCGAACATGGCGCCGCTGTGTGCGTCCAGATCTGGAGAAACGAGGAGCGGCGTCAGACGTTCGGCGTAGGTCTCCGCGCTCGGAGTCAGGAGGCCGATCATCCATTCCGTGAAGCGCGACTTGAGCGTGTCCTGTCCCAAGAAGTTGTTACGGATGTCGGTCTTGATGAGCCCGGGATTCAGGCCGAAGAAGGTCGCGTTTAGGTAACGCTTCGCCGCGTCGAGCACGAGCATCTCGTTGCCGGCGACAGTGTTCATGTGCACGCGCATGGCGCCGTAGTACTTTTCGGCGTTGAGGTCATCGAGTGTGCCGGCTTGGCCGGAGCCGGGAAACCCCATAATGAATACGCGCGACTTCATTTTGGCCTCTGGACGGTCCTTACCGAGACGCGGGGCGATCTCGCGTAGAATCACCAACCTGCTCAAATAACTCACCGCCATGTCTTGCTCGATGCCCTCTGCGGTTTCTTGTCGCTTTGGGGCGGCAAAGACCCCAGTGGTGAAGATGACGATGTCCAAGGTCTCCGCAGGCAATGCTTCGCCAACGCGCTTTGCTTCACGCATGAGGCTCAGGTCCGCTTTGATAAATTCGATCCCCGGCACCTTGGAATCACGAAACGTCTGACCGACAACCACGACGGTGGCGCCACGCGAGGCCATGAAACGACTGAAGGCGCGTCCGATGCCACCGGTGCCGCCGACGATCGCAGCCTTTATTCCGTTAAGGTTGAGGCTCGAAGGGGCGACGCGACGCCATGTCCAGCTCTTGTCTCGCTTCATGACGGCCTTCTTCCCTTATGCTGTTCAGCATTGTCAACCTGGCCCAGAGCTCTCACTCGTGCATGCTTTCGTTTCACGAAAGATCGCCGGACCCATTGCATTTCAGACGCTATACCCAACGCTGGACCGCTGCCGCCGTATCGGTCGGGTTGGTATTGAAGCAGATCTTGGCGTGAGGCGCGTATTGATGGACTGTGTTGATCAGCTTCTCGAACATGAGAAAATGATCCTGATTGGTTCGCACCCCCGCTCCGATCATCACGCAGTCGAACGGCCCTTCCGCCAACTTCTTTTGCAACACAGATTCGGGCGGCTGCTTGAGGTTGAACCAACAGGCATCGGGGCTGTAGCCCAACTCGCGTAACGTTGCTTGTTCGCTATCCAGGCTAGCGGTGAGCCTATCTGCCGTCCATCCCGGATAGTTGCTGAAATCAACCGCGGATGGATGCAAGCCGGTGACGAGCACTCGTTTTCCTGTCATCTGCGAACCTCCTTGGCTTCTATCTTAAAGATCATAAGTTTTGGCATAAACAAGACATGTTCCGAATGATCACAATGGACGCGGTGTCAGTATTCAAGCGCGACCTGATAGGACCCCCGGGTAATCTCGGCTCCGAGCTCAACAAGCCTGGCCTTGGCGCGGGGCACGTGTTTCTCATACGCTTGCCGGTACTGCTCCTCGCTTTCCCAGATCGCAACATTAATGAAGTTGAATTTGCTGTCCGCTTGGATGCTTTTGTACACCTTTCCGCCAATGAGCCCTGGTTGCTCGTTCAGACTTGCTTTTTCTTCATGCAACCACTTCGTGAATTCCCCCTCTTTGGCTGTCGGGATTGAAAACACATACCTCAATGTGACTGCCATGGCGCACCTCGTATCTTTTCGTTCACTCGACGAGACTGCTGATTCCGGATGACCCCTAGTGCTTCGCCTTCAAGTGCGCCTGCAGGATGCCAGAATTCTGGATCTCGGAATTGTCCTTTCCGTACTTCTGCGCCGCCTGGAAGTGCTGAATCGCTGCCTGGGGATCTCCCGCCTTGTCCAGCGCGAGCGCCAAGTCATAGTGGGCCTCGGCGGACTGTTCATCGGTCTGCACTGCGCGCTCGAAGTATTTTTTCGCGACGCCCCAGTGCCCTTGCTCATAATGCAGATCCCTTCGGCTTACCGTGAGAGAGACCGAATATACGCGAGCACTTCACGGGCCTCCTCATCGGAAAGGACGTACTTCCACCTTCCCATCGCCGTATTCCGTCGCCCCTCATGAATGGTCCTGAGCAAGGCGGCGTCAAGTTTTTCCTGAACCGCGGGGGAGGTCAGGTCGGCCGGTGGTGGATTGAACAGACGATAGCCATCCCCCTTGCCTCCCTGGCCATGACACACCATACAGTGCTCCTCGAACAGCCGCTTTCCTTTGGAGGCACCGCCTTCGGCCGCCCACAGGCCGCATCCCTGGACTGCCCCAATGAGTATGAGTAGGATACACAGCGCACGAGCCAACACATTCATGTCTTATCCCATTTCGCCGATCGTCCGTGATATCGGCAATCGTTTTCTCTCATACATGTTCGCTTATTTGGACGAGCGGCTCTCGATTACAACTGCAGGTAGAACCCAAATCCCACCGTCTCGACTTTCTGCGCGAAGAACTGCCCATAGGGAGTGAAGCCGTGATAGTAATTCACCAGGAAGCGGAAGCGGCGACTCGATCCCTGTCTCGACCACTCGATTCCGCCGACGACATTGGCATTGATCACCCAGTTCAACTCCTCGAATGACTTGAAGTCCGCCCCGAGCACCGGCGTGACGAGAAACCCTGCCAGCGCCCGTCCAAGGATCGGTGATGGAATGGAGGGGCCGCGCAACTCGACTCCCCACTGCACGCGATTCCGGTCGAGCGAGGCCGGTTCGCGATGGACCAAATACCCTCCGCCCGCGTACAACCTCCCCCACCGGTAGTCGTAGGAAACCAGCGCTTC
>JAIBAQ010000360.1 GCA_019695095.1 Candidatus Hydrogenedentota bacterium | reverse complement strand
TCCTGTTCGACGACGTGCGTCGTCTTGTTCTCGCGGTCCAGCGTCACCTGCGGCTCGACATGCGCGTTGATGTACCCGCTGTCGGAATAGCCTTTCTCAATGGTGGTCGCATCGGTGTTCACCTGGCTCTTGTTGTGCACATCGCCAGGCTTCACCTTGATCACGTTCATTATTTTGTCGTCGTCAAACACGGAGTTGTCCGCCGGTTCAACCGTGGCCACCGCATATTCCTTGCCCTCGGTGACGTTGACCTTGATGTCAACGGACTTGCCATTCTCGGAATATGTCATCTCGGTGCCAGTGACCTGCGCCTCCAAACGGCCCACGTCGCCATACTTGTCGACGACCTTGCCCAGATCCGTTTCAAACTTGGCTTCATCGTACTTGCCACCCAGGAACCACCAGCGGCGCTTCGTCTCAAGCCCCTTCTTCAACTGGCGATCGCTCAGGCGCTCGTTTCCTTCGAACTGAAGCGAACGAATCTTTGCCTTCTTGCCTTCGGAGATCATGTACGTGATGCGGACGCGCGAAGGACCTACCTCTTCCACGACGATGTCCACCGTCGCGTTCGGCATACCTTTCGACTGGTACAGCTTCAGTACCGCGGCCCGCTCTTCTTCATACCCTTCTTCAACGAAGGTGTCGCCTTCCTTCCAGGTTAGCACTCCGCGCACGGTGCGCGCGCGCAGTTTGTCATTACCGATAATCTTGATCTCGGAAATGACGCGTTTTTCCTGCACCTGATAAACGACGACCAGACCGTCCCCGGCTTCGGAAACGTCTGCTTTGATGGTGGTGAAGAAGGTGGTGTCGTACAGGCGGCGGATGTCGCGCGAGATCGCGAGCTGGCTGTAGGTCTGGCCTGCCTGCACTTCGAGTTGGCTGCGAACAATCTGTTCGCTCACCCGCTCGAGGCCGTCAATGCGGACCTCTTTGATGGCTTTGCCATCGTATTGTTGCGCCTGCGCGGACGGCGCAATGCCACCCACGAACAGGAGAACGGCCAAAAAGCAAGCACTCTGCCATACCGACACCCGGGCAGAGGCCCCACTCCGTAGGAAGCGGCTCATTGTGATCAATTAGTGATACCTTCCGCTATGGGCACAACCGGCTCGAACACCAGCTTGTCATCCTGCTCCGAGGGGCGCACGTCGATGCGCATCCCTGGCGCAAAAGCCCCCTTCAATAGCGATTCCGAGAGAGGATCCTCGATGTACTGCTGGACAGCCCGGCGTAACGGCCGCGCGCCATACTGTTCATCGCTACCGACCCGCACGACGAATTCCTTGGCCTCGTCGCTTAGATACAGTTCGTAACCCTTCTCCCCGACTCGTTCTATCACTTCCGCCACGTGTATGTCAACAATCCTGACGAGTTCGTCGTGGGTCAGACGGTGGAATACCACCAATTCATCGATACGATTCAGGAATTCCGGGTTGAAGACCTTCTTCACTTCTTCCATCACCCGGGACTTCATCTCCTTGTACTCGTCTTCGTGGGTGTCACGGGTGAACCCGACCTGGGTGGTCCGGCCGATGCGGCGCGCGCCGACGTTACTCGTCATAACGATGACGGCGTTCCGGAAATCGACCTTGCGGCCCGTGGAATCGGTCATATGGCCGTCTTCGAGCACTTGGAGCAGGATATTGAACACGTCCGGGTGCGCTTTTTCGATTTCGTCGAACAGTACGACGGAATACGGACGCCGACGGACCTGCTCGGTCAACTGCCCCCCTTCGTTGTATCCGACGTAGCCGGGAGGCGCTCCCGCGAGGCGGGAAACCGCGAATTTCTCCATGTATTCGCTCATGTCGATCGTAATGAGCGCGTCTTCGTTGCCGAACAGGAACGACGCCAGGGTCTTTGCCAGCAGGGTCTTGCCGACACCCGTCGGGCCCAGAAACAGGAACGAACCCACCGGGCGCCGCGTGTTCCGCAGCCCCGCCCGGGAACGCTGGATCGCGCGGGTTATCGCGTCTATGGCGCTTTCCTGCCCGACCACCGCCTTGTGCAGTTCGTCGCGCATGCGCAACAGGCGGTGCGACTCGGACTCTTCCAGCTTCGTCAGCGGCACACCCGTCCACTTGGACACGATGTACGCAATGTCCTCCTCGCCGACGATCATCTCGGCCGAATCGCGCTTCTTCTCCCAGTCGCGCAACCGGTCCTCGCGCTCGGAAATGAGCTGGCGCTCCTTATCGCGCAGGCTCGCGGCACGCTCGTACTCCTGGCGCCGAATCGCCGCCTCTTTCTCGTGGGTGACCTTATCGATCTCCCCTTCGAGTTCCTTGATGGAATTGGGGCGCGTGGTAATCTGCAGGCGCGCACGGCTGCCCGCCTCGTCAATCACGTCCACGGCCTTGTCCGGCAGATACCGGTCCGTGATGTACTGGTTCGACAGCTTCGCCGCTGCGACAATCGCCTCGTCGGAGAACTTCACACGGTGATGCGCTTCATACTTGTCGCGCAACCCATTCATGATTTCAATCGTCTGCTCAACGCTCGGCGCGTCGACCATGATTGTCTGGAAACGCCGCGCCAGCGCCGCATCCTTCTCAATATGCTTGCGGTACTCGTCCAGCGTCGTCGCGCCGATGCACTGCAGCTCGCCCCGCGCCAGCGCCGGCTTCAGCATGTTCGCCGCGTCCACCGCGCCTTCCGCCGCGCCCGCGCCCACGATCGTGTGCAATTCGTCAATGAACAGAATGATATTGTCCGCCCGGCGGATTTCTTTCATCACGGATTTGAGGCGCTCTTCGAACTGGCCGCGGTACTTCGTGCCCGCGACCACGCCCGCGAGGTCCAGCGTCAGCACGCGGCGGTTGCGCAGCAGGTCCGGCACGTCGCCGTTCACGATAGCCTGCGCCAGCCCTTCCACGATCGCAGTCTTGCCCACGCCCGCTTCGCCAATCAGCACAGGGTTGTTCTTCGTGCGTCGGCTGAGGATTTGAATAACGCGCTCAATCTCGGATTCCCGGCCGATGACCGGGTCCAGCTTGTCTTCCATCGCGAGCGCCGTAAGGTCGCGCCCAAAGGTATCCAGCGCGGGGGTCTGGCTCTTCTTGCTCGTGCTCGCCTGCGGACTCGGCTTGCTGGAATCGCCCAGCAACCGGATTACCTCCGCCTGAATCTTCTCCAGATCGATTTTCATGTCCTGGAGCACTTTGGCGGCGATTCCCTCGCCTTCCTTCACCAGACCCAGCAGAATGTGCTCGGTTCCGATGTAGTTGTGATTGAAACGGCGGGCCTCTTCGACGGCGAGTTCCAGCACCTTTTTCGC
>JAIBAQ010000359.1 GCA_019695095.1 Candidatus Hydrogenedentota bacterium | reverse complement strand
TAGATCCTGCCTTCAAGCAAGCCATTCAGGCGACCGATGACGAGAAGAAGCGCGTGTGGGACAGTGTGCCATCGCCCAACAAACGGTTCCATTATCGCTACACGGCCGCCGACCTGATGTGGCAGTGTGCGGCGCAGTTGCCGAAGAACGACCCGCTGAGTTTGCGCGCGTTGTATTGGGGCGGGACGTATCTGAAGCTTCGCGATCCGGAGGCCGCCGACAGATTCTACAAGGCGATGGTCATGCGGAATTGGAGCATGCCGTTCGCGCAGCAAGCCAACAAACTGCACTGGTTCCCGATTGAAGAACCGGACGAAATGGGCAAGGCGATTCCCGTTCCCAAAGAAGAGGAATCCGTTTCGTCTGATGGGTCGGAGGGATCGGACCAGATGACCGCGCCGGAGAGTTCGGACACCTCGGGCGAAGCTACTGCCCAAGATAGTGGCACGCAAGAATCGTCGGAAGGCACCGACAACGGCACTGCAGAGCAAACGAACTAAGAAACATATATGACGAAGGTGTGTGTCTTACTCTCAGCGCTGAAGGCGCGCAAGATGCTAGCCTAGGGCAAGTTGACGGTTCCGAGCCACGGTCAAGTGGCGAGGAACCGTCAACGCAGCCCTAGGTTCAAGACCCCCCGAATCGCAAGCGCTGTAAGCGCAGCACACGAACGGCTACTTCTTTCGCCATCCTCTCGATCTGAACCCCTTTTGTACTATAATAACATTCAAGCCCTGATTAGTCGGAGATGGCGTCATGAACTCATTTGTACTGCGCGGCGTTGCGGTGGCGCTGTGCATTGCAGGCTCTTCCGTTTCGTACGCGTGCGGCGTGGATTATCCCAACATGTACCTCGTGTTCGGACACGAATATAAGATCCTTGACTTGCCGGAGGGGTCATTCCATTACGAACTATCTAGGCTTCTTGGCAAGGACATCAAATTGTGGCAATACGCATGGGAAGCGGGGCCAAAGAAGACGAGGTGGGAGCGTACGCTCGAGGCGGATATAGGCGACCTTGACGTGGCGCTCAAAGCCAACGGCGTAGACGATGCGGCTCGAAGCAACTTGATTGCGAAGTACAGCGAAATGCGCACGTTAATGGGGCCGCCTCAGAGAACCAGCTTAACCGTAGCCAGCGATTTTCAACAACCGAAGGTTGACTTATCGCCGTATACGGAACTGCTGGCGGCGATCCCCGCGGAGTTTGCGCTATACGCGAAAGGTGCGGCCAAGTTTCGAGAGGGCGATTGGGCATCCGCAGGCGAAGCATGGAATGCAATCCTAGCATTGCCGGACGACCAACGGCGTTACCGTTCGACGTGGGCGGCGTTCATGTTAGGGCGATTGGCCCTGGACGTAAATCTCGCGGACTCGGAAGCCAAGTTTGAACTAACGCGAACGCTCAAGCGGAACGGCTTTCGGGACTCGTTCAGTCTGGCGGGGGATGCGACGCAGTGCATGGCTGCGATCGGGTCGGGAAAGGGCAATTTTGTGCGTGCGATGCATCTCTACGCAGAGATGAATGTGAGCGAGTCCATTCGGGAGCGCAGTATAGGGTATTACTCCTTGCGGTCGATTTGTACCCGTGTGTGCGGTGACACCATCGATCCGGCCCTTGCGTCGGACCCCCTTTGCAGGCAGGTTATTTCCGCGTGGGTGATGTCTCATCGGAAGAAGCCTGAATTAAGCGCCATCTGGAGCAAGGCCATCGAAGAAGCAGGGGTCACCGGGATCATTCCAGACGCAGACAAATTGGCGTGGGCAGCATACAGCGCGGGTGATATGCCAACGGCGGCAAAGTGGCTCGAATCCGCGCCGCCGGATGCACCGTATGCAATGTGGGTGCGGTCAAAGCTGTTGATGCGCGACGGCAAGATTGACGAGGCCATCGACGTCCTACGAGAACTCGTGAAGTCTTTTCCGGCTTCCGATGCGTGGTTGGGCCTAGACGAAAACCCGTACACGGAGTGGGCCGAGGCGTTGGGTACGATGCGTGCCGAGTTGGGTGTGCTCTTGCTTGGGCGACGTGACTATGTCAGCGCCTTCGATATGCTGGTGCATTCGAATTATTGGATGGACACCGCCTACATCGCGGAACGCGTGCTCACCGTGGAAGAACTTGAGACCTATCTCACGGAACATTCCGGAGACAAGACACTCCAAGCAGAGGTGGTGTTGATATACCCCGACGGAGAACTCACGCGGTACGACATGCTCCGGTACCTGCTCGCGCGCCGCTATATGCGGATGGGCCAGTACGACAAAGCGCTTGCCAATTATCCGATACCGATAAAGCTTGAAGCGGAGAAATTGGTAGCGGCGTTGAAGGCGAGCCAGAAGGCGCGGCCGATGGGCTGGAGCGAGTGGATTTCAACGTCCGTCGGAGATTGGTGGAGCGGGAAGACGACGCCGTTCATCGACCGACAACGCGCGGAGCGCTGCTTCGCCGCAGCGCAACTTGTCCGCGAAAAGGGCATCACTCTCATGGGAACGGAACTGGAGCCAGACTGGTACACGCTAAGCGGTGATAGCGAAATTGATGGAGCGACCCATCATCGTGCATACGACAAGGAAAAGACCTCAACCATTAAGCGCAGGTGGAGCAGTCAAGAAGGCAAGTACGTACTCGAAAAGGTGAGTCCGGCGTTTGGTGAAGCCATCCAGGCGTCGGATGACGAGAAGAAGCGCGTGTGGGCCAGCGCACCGTCACCCAACAAGCGATTCCATTACCGCTACGTGGCGGCGGATTTGATGTGGGAGTGCGCGGCGCAATTGCCGAAGAACGATTTCATGAGTCTGCGCGCGCTGTATTTGGGCGGGTCGTATCTGAAGCTTCGCGATCCGCAGGCCGCCGACAAGTTCTACAAAGCGATGGTTATGCGGAATTGGAGCACGGCATACGCGCAGAAGGCTGACAAGCTGCGCTGGTTCCCGCGCGAAGCGCCGGACGAGAAGAGCGCAGCCGTTGCTCCGGGTCCGTAGCTACTTCATCCCCAGCAGTTCGCACGACGAGTCGTGGAGTATTGCTTTTGCGATCTCGAGCGCGTCGATCTGCGAGTATTGGCCGCGTTGCACTTTCTTCGCGAGGACTTCCGCAAGCAGTCGCCGCACAAGCACGGCCTTCCCATACTGCCAGTCGAGGCAATACGCATCGCTGAAGAATCCAATCTGTTTATTGACGGGGAGCATATCGAGGCGCTCTTCCATGACCTGCTGGATCGCGCCCGGAAAGAAGTTGTGCCACCAGTAGCCCGCGAGGGAGAAGTTGGGAAGTTCGC
>JAIBAQ010000358.1 GCA_019695095.1 Candidatus Hydrogenedentota bacterium | reverse complement strand
GCACGCGCGGGTTGGTATTCAGTCGAACGGGCGCCCGCTCATTGGCGCGTTTCCAGAACGCCCCCCACAACTCCTTGCTCCGCGCGTTGGTATCGGTCCAGTCGCGCTGAGGAAGGGGAGGGAGCGAAAAGAGCAATTGTCTAAAGTTACTTTGATCCATAAAAGCCTACTTCTGCTGAGCCGAGGTGGCGCTTCCAGTTTCGTCCAACCCCGTCGCCCACGCCGCAGCACGGCGATAGAGTTCGCGCGTCCCGGCGTGGGTGAGGGCGCTCTGGTCGTGACCAAGTGGACAATGGAGCACACGTCCCTTGAGTTCGGGCACGGTGAAGGCCATGGGGTAGACGAGTTGGTCCACCTTGGACGTCGCTTCACAGATCGTGTGAATCGTCGTGTCGCCGACAAGGCACGTATAGAGCTCGTCCGCAGTCTCAAAGGCCTGCATCCCGCACGTCACGGCATGCTGCGGATCGGTGATGCGTACTTGGAATGGTCCGTAGGGGTCATGGCCACGCTTTTGCGGATCCCACACGCGCCCCGCAATTTGGACATATCCCTTCCAGTCTTCAAACGCGCCGCACGCGAAATGGACGAAGACAAGCCCGTGACCAGAATCGACGTAGCGCCGAATTCCGCTCCACACGTCTTCTCCGAGAGGCAGCCGCGCCGAATAGTTCTTGAAGTGAACAAATGCCGCATCGTAGTGGTCGATCAATGGCGACGCGAACACGGCTGGGCATTCGACGATGGACACTTCCAGCCGCGGATCTTCACGCAAAATTGCCGCGAGCTCGGGGCCCGTTTCCTGCCAGCGGTGTCCGGGATAATCGTCGCCGGTTACGATCGCTACACGCTTCTTCAGCGTTGTATCAGTCTTCTTGAGCAGACACATTTCGCTGACGACCGCATCGGGTCCAGCATCCTTGACGAAGGCAATCTTGAGACTTCCTTGCTTCGCGTATTCCCCGGACACGGGCAGCAGCACACGCGCAGGTACGGACTGGTCTGCATGAAACACCGCCGGTTGGACTGCCTGCAGAACCTGCGTCCACGAAACCGGTTCGCCCATGCCAAACAAGACCGACTGCTTGCGGTCCTGAGCGTCTACATCAAACCATGTGAAGCCAAGCACGTAATCGGAACTGGCGTCGAGTCCGGTAACGGTGAACTCGACACGATCGCTATCGCACGCCACACCGGAAACAAGCGCGGATGCGCTTTCTATTTTGCGCTGTCCACCATGAGTCTGCTCAATGGCAAGCGCGCCTTGCTCCGCGCGCGTATTGCCGGGGCCGCACGTCAGCGACACCAACCGCGCGTAGCCATTGGGGAAATTGGGGTGATCCGGAAGCGTTGACGATTCTGCCATGACTTGCCTCGACGCGGTGGTTGCTATCATCACGGAAAACGACACCATCACAATCTGCGTGAAACGGCTCATGACCTACACTCCGCGCCGGATTTGTCAACGCTTGTGCGATGTCACATCCCGGCTGTTCTTTGTTCGTCTGTGGCTATTCCGAGATCTTGAGTTCTTTCAGCGTGTTTCGCAACCACGCCAAGGAACGTTCAATCATGGGGCCGCCCTGTCCCTCGCACTCCATACTAAGGATGCCGTCATAGCTCCGATCGCGCAGCAGCATGAGGCATTGCTTGATGTTGCCCGCGTTGACGCCATCGCCAATAGCGCATTGGCTTACGGCGATGCCGGTTTGCTCACCGCGTACCGCTTTGGCCAGCGACTCGCTTACATCCTTGACATGAACATGCGTCACTTTGTCGCGAAAACGTTTGCAGAAAGCCACGGGATCTTGCCCTGCAATGAAGGTGTTGCCCGTGTCGAGATTCATGCGCAGGTAGGGGCTGTCACAGAAGGCAAGCATTTCCTCCATGCGATCGGGATTGGTCGTGAAGTAGCCGTGCACTTCGATGTTGACCGTGATTTCGTAGGCTTCCGCGCACGTGACAATCTGCTCGTAGGTGCGCTTCATCTGGCTCATCGCCTGCTCGTCCGAGAGGCCTTCGGGTTTGTGCAGACCGTCTGTTGTCGCCACGCGTTCGCATCCCGCGTGTTTTGCCCAGGGAATCGATTTAAGAACGTAGGGGAGGCCGCGAACGGGGCCGTCTTCTCCTGACAAAGGATATGCGGCATCCACTTGCGAGAACCGTACGCCGTATCCTTCCATCTTCCTACGCAAGAGCATGGGATCTTCGTACAGCGCGACATGCGGCTGATAGCCGAGGCCATGTATCCAACTTACCCCGTCGATTAGCCCACACTCGATGAAGTGGACCCCATTTCGTTCTGCCCACTGCAGGCATTGCTCGAACCCCCAGTACGAAGAATTGAACGCATCCGTATGAAAACCGATCTTCATAGTGCCGCCCCCTTGGTTGCACACATCCGGCGCAGTGAACATTAAACCACTGGACGAGCCCCGAGTCCATCGTCACAATAGGAGGAGGCTGCCAATGTCAAGCCAAGCGTCTGCCCGCCATTCAGTCCGTGGTCTCGAGCTTGAGTAACACGACGCCGCCGACGAGTTCCGTGGATATCAGGTAATGTATAAGCTGGATTGTTCCATCCCCGTCATGATTCAGCGTGGCGGGCACCCGCCTATGCGTCGTGCCGGTGCGGAACGTATCTTCCACGGACCGGCGAATGGCGCAACCGCTGCAATGTATGGTCCTCCCGCAACCCTCGGGCAGTTTCGAATAGGCGCATTCAAAGACCTCGCCCCCCAGTTGTCCCTTGACGTCGACTTCTTTCTTGCCAAGGAGCTTGCAGGCCACGTGATTCGCTTTTACGAGTCTTGTCTCGGAATCGAAGACGATAGTCGGCGTTTTCAGATCATCCAGAAATTCGCGCAACGACGTTCCCATTTGGGCCGCCAACTCGCGAGCACAGGCGCGGCACAGACTGTCTGCGGCGTCGATGGTTTGGGACGGCGATAGAGAGCCAGCGGGGAGGGGTTCCAGTTTTGCTTCGCACCATGCACATACGTTAGCCATGCACACTGCCTCCACATTGTCCAAGGAGATGTCAATGCGGTCGAAACTTACACAATCAGAATGCACCCTCTTGCTCCATTTAGCAAGTTACGTGCGGAAATCACATCGGAGGCGTATTGGAGTACGTTCGAACTTCATGCGCGTTGGTCAGGCGGTGATTAAGAGGTCAGTCCTGCTTCGAGACGTTTCGGCTCTAGAGTCTGGCCATTCACGGAATCCAGCCGCAACAGTACCATGGAGCCGGCGCGTTCTGTCGAGATGAGCACATGCGCGGTTCGCGGTTTCGAATCGGAGGCG
>JAIBAQ010000357.1 GCA_019695095.1 Candidatus Hydrogenedentota bacterium | reverse complement strand
GTCCTCAACCGCGCAGCCGGAGCAGCGATGCAACAAGATGCGCCCGTCATCCGTGACTCGCACCGCAAGAGACGGCCGGCGATCCGCGTGCGCCGGACACCGGGCGATCCACCGCCACCGGCCGGTCGCCCGGACGCCGTCCAAGCGCGACAAGAGCTTGTCGACCATTACTGGCCGATGCCGTCGACGTTCCGGCTGGCCGCGATGCGGCTCTCGATCCACCCGTTGACGTCGGACTCGAGCCAGCCGACGGCGCGGGACGACAGCTTGATCGGGGACGGGAAGTTGCCGCGGACGACGCCGTCAAGGATGGACGACCGCCGCAGGCCGGTGCGGTCCATCACCGCGGGGAGGCGCAGGATCGTGTGAAGAGGCGTGCGCGGCTGCTTAGTACCCAAGGTCTGCTCCCATTCGTGTCGCGTCGGATGGCGCCGAGTAGCGCCGTCAGAATCCGCCGCAATCTGGGAACAAAGAGTAGTGAGCCGTTCGGCCTTTCGTCAGTACAAAAATTGGGGGGTAAAGCGGAACATTGCTCGGCTACTGTGCGCCACGTATCAGATTGCGAAGCCGCACCTTCGACGCATCGCCGGTAATGATCTGCAGCACCGATTGCGCCATCGTCAGACCCGCGGCTTCATCTCGATGGCACGACACGAACTCAATGCCATGCTGACGAAAGACATCGCGAAGCTGCTGCGCAGCCCAAGGGCCGGCAATGGATTCATTTCGCCCGGGCCTCCTATAGGGATTCTCAATCTCCCGGGTTGTTGCGCGCTCAAGTGCGCGGAGTCCTTCGTGAACGTTCCCGTGTGCCGCGTCCGCAGTCAACGACTCCAACTCGGCGGGTAGTCGTTCGAGTTTTTCCGCCAAGGCTTCGGTGCGGTCGCGCAGCTCGCGCCACGCGGGCGATGGCGACGACTTGGAAGCGACGATAGCAGCGCGATTCACCCGCTTAAGGCAGTCGACAAGTGGTCCGCGAACCATTGCCCGCTCGAACTCTTCGCAATATGGAGTCGCCGGCCCTTCTAACGACTCCATCAGCGGCGCCATTGTGTCGACAAGTGCGCGAGCTTTGGCCTGCAAGTCTTTAAGCGTTGCGCGTACATGTCCCGTTGGCAAACGATCTGATTCGTAGGACTCAAGATCGCGATAGAGGACGGCAATGTGCGCTATGGCGGCCGCAAACGCAGGGTCGACGCAGACGCCTTGGATTGTGTGGCTTTCTTGGTTCGTGAACGTGCGTTCCGCAACCCACTCACCGATTGGCGCTCGATACACCGGCCAATTCTTAGACACAGAGGTCACCTTCGCTCACTGACTCGCCAAGCGCCATTCGCGCCTTGAGCTGCCACGCCCGCACACGGCAACGGAACGCGTAGTTCAGCACGACGGCCGCGAGCAGAAGTGCCTCATTTTCGGGCAGCGTTACTTGCGTACGGTCGACGGTGCGCCGAATGTAGGGACCGCTTCGGGGTTCGTTACGGCGCCCAATCGTTGCCGCGGAAAGCCAGCAGCTCGCCGCGTTCGCGGGCCACTGGTGCCCCACGCACGACACGCCGGTATCCAAGGCCGTCCGCAACCAACGATCAACGCTCGCGGCCGTTTCGTGCCCTTTTCGGCCCTCTCCGGCGGTCATGCCGCCACCCGCTCGTCGGAGGCGCGGAGCCCCGCCAGCTCGTCGGCGTACCACTCCATGAGTTTCCGTCGTTCCGCGTTGTATTGCGCCTTGTTGTACGCGGCGCGCACCGCGTCCGATTCGCGATGAGCAAGGGCCAGCTCAATCACGTCCGAGCGCCACAGGCCCGACTCGTTCGCCAGCGTGCTAAACAGTTGGCGGAAGCCGTGCCCCGTCATGCGGCTCTCGTAACCGATGGCGGCGAGCGCATAGAGGATCGCGTTTTCCGACGCGGGGCGGTCGTCGCGACGCGGGTGCGCGAATACGAACGGCTTCCCGCCGGTTTGCAGCTTGAGCGACTTCAACAAGGTCAGGACGGCCGGCGCAAGCGGTACAACGTGCTCGCGCCCTGCCTTCATTCGGCTGGCCGGTACAGTCCACAACGCTTCGTTGAGGTCGAATTCATCCCACGTTGCGAATCGTGCCTCCCCAGTACGGCACGCAGTCATCGCGACGAACCACAACAAGGTCCGCGTAACAGGCGTGCCGACGTAGGAGTGCATTGCCCGAAGGAGTTGCGGCACTTCGGCCGGCGGCACGCATGGATGGCTTTCCTCCGGGTTCGCCGCGGTAGCGGCCTTGATGCGCGCAAACGTCAGACGCTTTGCCGCCGCGACCGGATTGCCGGAAGTCTTGTGTAGCACGGCGGCGTACTCGAATACCTCGCCAAGTCGTTGGTGCACTCGGCGGGCGGTTTCGATCTTGCCCTTCGCCAGCATGTCCTCGACCACTCGGATCACGTCGGCCGGCTGGATGCTGTCCACCGGCCGCGATCCGATCAATGCGTAGACGTGATCGCGGAACGATTGCTCGACCTGATGTGCGTGCGCCTCCGTCCAGGTCGGGCGCTTATGCTCGATCCATTCGTCCGCGACGATTTGGAACGTGAGAGCTTGCCGGACTGCGAGCTCGCGTTCGGCCGCCTGTTCCCGGCGTGCCGCCGCGACCGCCGCCTTGGCTTCAAGGTAGTTGAGCCGTTGTTGCTCGCTTTCGAGCTTGGCCGCGAGCGCCGGGTCCCCACCTTTGTTACGGAGCGCCTTGAGCCTGTCACGCTCCAACCGCGCCTCCTTAAGGGTCAGTTCGCCGTCTCGCGTTCCGTAGGTACCGAGGATCAGCGGCTTGAGCTTGCCGTTGGTGACGTAGCGGTACTCGAAGGACTTGCGCCCGGATGAGTACACGACGAGGTACAAACCGTCGCCGTCGATCATGCGGGTTGTCTTGTCCGTGGGCACGGCGGCGCGAATCGCCGCGTCGGTCAGTTTCATGCGACTCCTAGGCAGTATGTTTTGTTGTCGGGGTCAGTATGGCCCGCGCACCAGTGGGCCATAACATACCGCCTAGCATACTGCTTAGGGTCCGGATCGCGTCAAGCGAATCCGAATCCGAACGGACGAACGGTAGTGCGTCAAGGGCCGACGAATCGATCCTAACGCAATGAACTGATTGGGATTTGCTACTCTAGCCGAACCGCTGCAAACTCCAGCGAACGGCTTTGAACATACTGTATCTGGCGGAGACGGAGGGATTCGAACCCTCGATGCAGGTTTTAGCCCGCATGCTCCCTTAGCAGGGGAGTGCCTTCGACCACTCGGCCACGTCTCCGGGACCGCGCATTCTACCGTCAGCGCGCGCG
>JAIBAQ010000356.1 GCA_019695095.1 Candidatus Hydrogenedentota bacterium | reverse complement strand
TGAATGACCGGATCACCACCCTTGCCAGACAAGCGCTTGACCACGGAATCCAGCAGCAACCGCATCCCTTCGGTGATGAAGGTGCGCTGGAAGAAAAGCGTCGGGTTCTGATACTCAGCCGTTGCCGTGCCTTCGTGAACGCGCGAAAGATCGGCCGCGAATTCGGCTTGCTGGAACGTGCCTTTCAGGACATCTTCATGCGGGACGGCAATTTCGCGCCAAGGTTTGAGATTCATCATTTACTCCCCAATCAAATGTCCAATTTCACTTGAGAGCCGTAATGGCCGATATCGTGAGAGGCGCGCTCAATTTCGTACCAAGCAGTAATCAGCTCGTTGTATGAGCGAGCATCTTCTGCCCAACCTTTGCGTTCGCAGGTCGTGTACATGCGATAGGCCAGCTGACGTATGGGCTCCGCTCGTGCTGGCATCCGTGCCAGCAAAGCTCCTGCAGCACTTTCTCCATCGTTCTGCAGCGCGCGAATCAATTGGTGGGTGGCTTCCCAAATCGGAGTTTTGTTATCCTGCTCAGGCGCCCAGTCACCTGGATATTCACTCACGCGAAGTAGGCGGACCCGCCCAGAGCCAGACTCCAAGACGCCTGCATCACGAACGGAATCAACGGATGTTCCCTTTGCACGAGCGAGAACATCGGCGTTGCCAAATAGACCAGCTGCCCAGCCGTTTTCTTCAAACCACTGGACACAGAATCGAGAATCTGAGTCCATCTCTCCCTCTGCATCAGAGAAATACTCGTCAAGAGCCTTGTTGATAAGTGAGAGCGCCGTATGGACGGTCATTACCCCGCCATCCGCCTCGAGTACCGCCGCGTATCGAGAAAAAACACCCATTCCGGGTCCGATTGCCGCCTGTGCCAGATCAACTGGCGCAATTGGGCTCGCCCCAACAACCCCGCCGATCATCGCTTCAACTGTCTCCGGCAACTCATCCTTAAGCGCCCGAACAAACTCTCGGCGTGAAATAGTCTGCGCCTTGCTATCTCGCGGGCGGCATACAAGAACAATGCTTGAGGCAAGTGCGTTCGAGTCGCGTGCACGGCTTCTGGCCCCACGTTCTGTGCGAATAGGCCAAGTTCCAGTGATCTGAAACCCAGAATTAATCACTGCAGCCAAAAATGCTTCCCAACCCCGGGATGCAGAAGAAATGTCGTTGGTTTCCGATTGCTTGAACGCGTAGTAGATCGTCACAGGGAAATATGGAGACGATTCGCGAGCGATACGAGACATGACATCTGTCATGCCATTCATAAAGTAATCGTTGGCTTCGCCGCCCCATCTCTGGACGTCGGCGACAAGTTCGTCCTGCTTAGGTGTTTGGATCGACCCGAACAAATCTGGATGGACGTCCTTCAATCCACGGCGCAGCCAAATATAAAAGTAATCAGAAATATCCGCGTACGGCACGTTGTCGTAGTAGGGCGGATCGGTTGAGACGACCTTGTTCTCAAAGAATGTGTAGCGCGCATCCTTGTGAAAAACTTTGCTTTCTGGAAGATTGGGGTACGTGCGGTCAATAACTTTTGCTACCCAGTCGATGCTTTTCGACCAGGAGCAGTGAAAGTCGGAGAAGGGATTAGCCTCGGGATAATCCCAAGTCATGGGAATGACGTGTGTAGCGAAGACGTGACCAACGGTGCCTCTCGGCATCCACGTCGTCAAAGTGCTCCAGTAATCAGAACACTTGCTGACTGTCATTCCAAGGTATGTAAGGATGGCTCGCGCATATTCATCGTCGGCGCCGCACTCTACAAGAGCAGTACGCACATCACCTAGAGCAACGCACAGTGCATCAAGGGCTGCTAACTGCCTCTCGGTGTAAATGTCGCCAAACGTATTCATCCCATACCGAGGCGGACCCATATACTGAGGGTGAGTAGACAAGCGATCCGATGGTCTCCACGAATGCACGTATGACAAAGCAATTTGCTCATGCTCTGGAGTTGGGCTGATGTAGTGTCGGACACCATCTTTTTCTGCAACTATGGCCAATAGGCGAGCCGCCATCTTTCCCGCCTTCCCCATCTCTTTGATGTGATCCAATGGGATGGGACTATTGGTCAGCAGGCACCTGAACGACGCACGACCGTGCTTTGTGCTCGTCATTTCTCCTTTCGGGAGTTTTCCATCATGCACACGGAAAGAGTACGAGTTACCCGAAATGATCGGCTCGACCCATGCCTCTCGGCCGGACACATCTGAAACAGTGAAGCTGCTTACAAGCGGCACCGGCGTGCCGCCTGCTGCCGGGTTGGGGCTCGGAATGGTTCGTGCCCACAACCAAGCAAGTACCGTGGCCGTGCCGCCACCTTTTTCTGCGGGGAGGGTCACATCAGGAAAGATGGACTGAACTCTCTCGCTGGCAATCTTCTGCATCAAGGAGCCAAATCGACGAATGTCCTCGGCCAGCCCCATTGCTCCGGGCCAATCATCCAGGCGATTGGTCGTCGGGGGCATCAAATTGGTAGGGCCGATAGGTTTTCTACCCAAAAATTTACTTGGCAACTCAATCAGTGATTTACCGATAAGTACGGCTACTGGGTTTAGATCGGAGCTGAATGTTTTCAGTCCGAGGCGCTGCGCCTCGAGCGGTAAATATCCTCTCCCATTGAATGGATCAATGAACTGAAGTGATGTCTCCGCCGGCAAACCATTTTGTTCGCAGGTTTCCCGCCAACTCTTCTGAATTTCCTGTCGCGCTTCTTCAATGACAGCCTCGTTAGATGAGTTGTCCCACTTGACGAGACGTCGAATGATGTCAAAGAGCCGCTCGCGTTCTCTGTCTGCCTCTTCCTTTGTGCGCCCCTTGTACCAGCCGCGCTCCCCACCCGGGTCGTTTACCAGTTGAGCGAATAGTACGGCTCGTGCTGCAGCCAACGAACGAGATGCCCACCACGGATGAATAGTTGACGGATGGCCGTGACGAATGGACTTCTCCTTCCCGGACTCATCATTAATGTCATCCAAAGGCAGGGCTACTTCGATCAGCTTGCGTGCGGATTTAATTGCCATTTTGTTATCCTTAATTTGGTTGCTTCGCACGTGCGAGTAGCTGGTCGAGATCTAGGTTGATACTGGTGACCGCCCAATCCGGTTCTTGCGTGAACGGTTTGGTCACGTAGAACGGCCCTTCATGCTGCTCACCGTCGTCGAGCACGATGGCCAGCATGAATTTGTCTTGCTGGTTCAATCCATAAAGGATTTCGTTGCGGGTAACGGTGATGGTGCTACTACCTTTTGCGCGGCCCTTTACTTCGATGTGCCGTGATGGTGGCAACCTACCGTCTACTGCT
>JAIBAQ010000355.1 GCA_019695095.1 Candidatus Hydrogenedentota bacterium | reverse complement strand
CGGCGGTTCTTGCGGTGGTCTGCGTCGTCGTCATAGTGATGCGACGCAAGGGCAAGAAGAAATCGACCGCCCAAGACGATTTCTAACGAGAGAGGGAAATATCGCGTTTGGGTGCGGAAAAGCCTCACATAGACGAGCGGTACGCTTGCTTTAAACTGCGTGTCGCCAAATCGAAAATTCATCGCTGGGGTGTGTATGCGGATGAGCCAATACCGGCGAACCGCAAGATCATCGAATACACCGGCGAGATGATCAATCGGAAGGAAACGAAGCGGCGTGCCGCTTCGACCGATTTGATCTACCTTTTCACGGTCAACAGCTACTGGACGAAAGACGGCTCCGTGGGCGGAAGCGGAGCCGAATACGTCAACCATTCATGCGAGCCGAATGTTCGCGCCTGGGTTGTGAAGGACCACATTCTCTACATGAGCATGCGGGCGATCAAGAAGGGCGAGGAACTGACGATCGACTACAACTTCGATAAGCACGTCGAGAAGGTGCTGTGTGCGTGCGGCACGAAGTCGTGCCGCGGCACTATCAATCGGAAAGACTGAGCGGCGCGCCATCCGGAGGAGTGGACTGCGCGGGGCACGCGCGCGCCCATGGCTCGGCTATCGGGGACTCTGGATCAGACCCGGAACTGTTTGGGACTTTCGGACATGTTGCTCGCGCGTGGGTGGTACTGGTTATCTGCGTTCCACGGGCAGGCTCATGAAGAAAGTGGTACTGCCTTCGCCGATGCAACGGAATGATGCCCGACGGCGGGTTGGGTCGAGGTTCGCATCGGTAAACTCCGGCATTTTGACAACTACTTCACTCAGCCCGAATGTGCCGGAGATAGGGCCGGCGTAGAGGGTTTGTATTGGCTGGTAGTTGCTGTTGAGGACGCAGTTGAAATCGACGGGTTGGCGCTGTACCGCGGGCATACCAGGGACACCGGGCGGTAGGGGCATGCCGGAGACCACGAACCTTAGGATCTCATTCGACCGGACACGCCGTGCCAGGGTGACAGGCGTGCCATCGTCGTGGAAAGGGCCGGGGGGTAGATTGATCGTGTCGGTGCTGTAAGGCCATTGAACGGCGCCAAATTGAAGGGGACTTGAATTGGGCACTTTGACGAGCAAAGGAGATTGTTCCCACTGGCCTGTCGGTTTTAGGTTGAAATCCCAGGGGAGTTGAACGTCGATCTCGTTGGGGCTGACGCGTGTAATAAACGTGGGCCTTCCCTGGAACTCGACCTCTACTCCCGCCAGGGAAGTGGTTGCAGGCAAGGTTTGCGGAACGATGGTTTCCGTTGCGAATCCGCCTCCATAGATTCGGACGAGCGAACCCGGGCGGACGCCACCAACGATGTTGTTGATGAAGGGAGTGGGCGGCACCAAGTCTTCAATGACATTGCCCTGGCGATTGATTCGGATCAGGCGTCCGGAGTTGGTGACTGCAAAAATGACTTGGGCGTCGCCCGAAAGAAGGGCTTCCCGATAACCCTCTTCGGCATAGGCGAACCATTCACCTCCACCCTCGCCGCGATCAGTTGGGGCGAGATAAAGCCACTGACGAGGTTTGTCGACTGCTTCGCGAGCGAGGAGTAGGGCGAAGCGGCCGGTATCGTCGATGGAAGCGCCGTACATCGCCTCGGGGAACGGGACAAGGAAATTTGTAGGCCTGTCGTTCAGGTAACTGAGCGGACCGTAGTCTTCTGTTTCCGCGTCAGTGAAGAGGAGGCGCTCCTGCCGGGTTTCGAGGTCGAGAGAGTAGAAGCGGCGCGGCGTTCCCTGCTCATAGAGGGATTCATACACGACGACTTTGGCGTTGCCGCTGATCATGGGTGCGGCGACGGGAACAGAGGCGGGCAGTAGTTGCTGACGGGTGCTGCGTCCGGTATCGGCGTCATAGCGTCCGGCTGCTGCTAAACGGTAGTTGGCGTCAGCATACACCGCGGTTCCATCGTCGGCGACTACGCTACGCTTGGCGGTAAGTCCCAAGTTGACCACCGCGGCCCGCGGCTCCGAATAATAACTGGATCCACCAACAGAGAAGTAGAGTCCATTGGGGCTAAAGACTGTGTAGTACGACGGCGCGCGTGAGATAGGGAGGGGAGCTTTAATTTCGCGCGTCACTGTTCCGTCTGATGTCATTACGTAAGACATCCCGTCGACGGGTGGCCCCACGATAAAGCAACTCTTGCAGAAACGATAGCCGCTAAAGGCAACAAGCCCGTTTGCGGCCACGGAGGGGAAACGAAGGTCGAAGTAATTGCTCAGCACACCCCATCTGCAACAGGGCGTTGTCCATTCTCTTGTGCGCGAGAGGAAGGTCCGCACGCCGGTTTCCCTGGTCCAGCGGAAGATTTTCGAATGCGGTTCCGTGCTGGTTTCGGCATGGATGAGGCCGCTGCCGAAGTAGAGTTCGGCGCCGTCGTGATTGGTGGCGAGGTCTGTGATTTGAGCGAAGGGCGGCGGAATTACCTGGGCGAGTAGAAGCAGTACAGCGGATATCATCGGTCACCTGCTACTGGCGGCGAACGGGCCCTTTATAAGGATAAACGATCCTGATATCTTCAATGTAGTTATTTGCGTCGGAAAGATGCCAGGGAACGGCCTGAGCGCGAGCGAGGGAAACCGAACGGGAGGGGTGAACGTAAGGATGGTTAACGTGCATCGAACGGTGGTTCGGCTACTTCTCGTTTGGGCAGTTTGGGGGACAGGCTCACCGGCGTCAGTGCCGGTAGAGCGGCTGGCTGAGTTGTCAGGTGTTGTGGCGGATTCGGGAGGCCGGAGAGTAGTGGTGCGACTGCGGGCGATGGATGATAATCCGCTGCGCTATTACGACGGGTACGAAGAGATGACCGGACCGGATGGGCGATTCCGGTTTGGGCAGATCAAACCGGGTCGATACAGGGTGGAGACGGCGACGCGTGGGTTGCGCCTGGCGGCAGTAACGACAGTAAATCTACGGGCGGGCGAAAAGCGTAGAGGGTTTAAGGTGAGGGTTGCACCGAGTTTCTCGCTATGCGGGCGAGTTACGGGTGAGGGGGCAAGCCGGGATGGGACATACGCGGTCAGCGTGTATCGTCTTATTCCGGAATACAGTGTACTGACACAAAGGCATTTCTTAACCACGCGAACAGACGGACGGTTTTTGTGGGAGGACATGGAGCCGGCGGCGTACTACTTATCGGCACCTGCAAACAGGAGATTTTCGGAAGCGCAGCAGGTCACCGTAGGCGAGGGGACACCGGCGGGATGTTCGCCGGAGGTGCAGTTACAGTCAAGCTCGTGTTGGGTGCAGAGGATACTGGGGCAAATAGGCGCGTCAGTT
>JAIBAQ010000354.1 GCA_019695095.1 Candidatus Hydrogenedentota bacterium | reverse complement strand
GTGACCGGAGGAGGCGGCGCCACTACCGGGGGCGGGGTAGAAACCACCACCGGAGGAGGCGTGGTCGCCGGGGGAGGAGTGGGGGTGGTTACAGGCACCGAAACGGTCGGCGCGATCGGCTGGGTGCTGCGAGTACGACGGGTGACGCCAGGGATGTCTTCGCTGGACTGTCCAAAAACGGGAACCGACGCCACGACGCCGAGAGCAAGGAGGGCAATGCTCAGAGGGCGAAAAGGTAAGCGTTGAATCATATTCGCCCTCTAGCATGGTATGTGCCACCCGGTCGAGACGCAGTCCGACGAGTGCGCGTTCTTACGTATAACCCTCTTTCTACAAGATGGTTACTCTATACGTAGAATTACTGAATCTGTCTTCCACCCCACCCATCACGGATGCGGGGTGTAAGCGCCCTCGACGGCACTTCGGTGGTCCTGCAATCGGAAACTCCGCCTTGGCGGGTCTGTATAAAGGAGAAGAAGCGTAGTTAGTCTCTTGTTTTTAGCGAGTTAGCGAAAGTCAGGATGGGTTGCGCCAATCGGCCCGTCATTTCGATCTCCCCAAACACCCGGTTTTCATCGAGCCGGCACTGTAAAGTTAATCGACGACTTGGGGATTCCGGACGGAAACGAGGGGTTTTGGGAAGCGCTTCGGATGCGGGTTAGTTCGTAGGCGGACGGTTCAATTCGTGCAAAATGTATCCGTGGACATGGCACAACGGTGGAGGAATCGTGCACTCTGCAACAATTGTGCCATGCGGAGAAAGGGAGCTCGGTATGTTCCTTCGGATAGATAAACTACTGGGAACAAGAAAGATGCGGACAAAATGTTCCGTGGAGCCGCGGTTTCGTGCGGCCGGAAGAGCGGAGAAACTGTAAGTCTTTACGACAGAGATTCTCCGACTCCGTCGCTTTACCGTCATTGAAGCACGATCCCCGGCGCGATCGGCGCCGAGGAGGGTGCGAGTCGGTCGGACGGTTTAGAACCAGCGGAACTTGACGGGTACGTACACCACATCACCCGGCAGCAGGTAGAACGGTTCGCTCTGCTGACCATCGAGGATCTTCTGCAGATTCACGGTGTACTTCTTGTTCTGTCCCTCTTCGCTCCGCACCACGGACACCGCTTGGGTGTTGGCGCGGGTGAAGTCGAATCCGCCTGCCTTCATCACCGCCTCAAGGACGGTGAGCGGCTTGTCGGCCTTGACCTCGCCCTGATTGAGGACGGCGCCGGTAACGTAGACCGAATAGGTCGAGGAAATGATGGTGACGCTGACCTCTTTGGAGACCAGCTGGGAGGCGTACTTCTCCATCAGCAGTTTTTCCAATTCCAAGGGGCTGAGGCCGACCACCCGCAGTTCGCCCAGCATGCTCAGGGTCACGCGGCCATCGCGGCGGATGGTCTGCTGCGTTTCCAAGCCCGGTGTGCCGGGGAAGGCGATCCGGATGACGTCTCCTTCGCGCAGCTTGAGCGCTTCGGCCAACGTGGTGGCCTGGCCTTGGGGAATTTCTGAAACGGGTGCCTGACAGCCCCCCAACGCGAGGAGGAATGCGCATGACGCAACCCAGTAGCAGAGGGTGCGACGCGTGAATGTGCCCAACGAGCTTAAGAAATGACTAGGCTGCATGACGATAGGAGGTTTCTGAATAAATGAGATCCGAAGCGGACCCTTCGTTAAGAAGTTGTCCTAGGGTGTATCGGCCCCGCTGAGTGCATAACAAAGAGCAACTTGCCAAGGAAGTGTGAAAATCGAGTTTCGAGGTAGGAGAACTACTCCCGAGACCCGCTCTTCGCTCTCTCCGCCTTGCTCAGGACGTCGATTTTGCAGAAGCGTGTCGAAAGGTTTTACGGTTTGCAGACCCCAAGTGAGTGGTGCTTCGGGATGATGTGAAAATCTGTATTCCTTAAATAAATGATAAGCAATTAGTTAAGAATCTACAATCTTCGTTTCACCCTGGTGGCACCGCGGTTGCTAGTGAGCGGGTGTCCTTTTCGTCCAGCCTTCCCCCCCATGAAACGCATCCTTCTTCTCTCCCTTGCTCTTGTCGGTCTTCTCTCCAGCGCCCGCGCTACGATCATTACTAATCTGGAGACGTCGTCCCAGCTCAATCTGTCCTTCGATGTGCGCGATAGCGTGCTGACTTCTGGGGGTACGACTGAGACGTTCTTCATGACGATGTTTCCTGGAACAAGTGTCACCTTTTTCTTCCAAGATCGGGTCGCGTTTTTTCAGGGCAATATTGAGACGTTTTCCACCAATCCCACGAGTGGTGCTTTCAGCTACATCCAGGACACAGGAGACTTGGATTTCTCCGGTACCTATATGGTAGGAACCACAACGGTGAATTGGAGCATCGATTCGAAAGTAGGCACCGGTATCCTCCGTCAGGACCGGTGGTACGGGACGTTTTCTGCCGTGGCAACGAGAGTTCCGGATGCCGGTTCCACGGCGGGCCTGTTCGGACTCGGGCTCGCGGCGATGGCCTTCGCGCGCCGCCGCCGCTGAGCGAGCGAGCTAACGTCGGAAGAAGAAACGCGTTCCGCGTTCCTCTACAGGTCCAACCATGTAGCGGAAGGCGGAACGCGTTTCGGGTTTGTGGGCCCGTGGCCTCGGCTCAAGTTCGCTTATGGTAGTCGCCGCGGCTGAAGTACTTCTCCAGCCAGACGTACATACAGATAAAGAAGTAGCGGCTGCCCATTTCCTTGATCTTGAGTTTGGCCACCCCGTGTTTGCGGTTCTGCCAGGAGATGGGCATCACGGTCCAGGAGTAGCCCCGCACGATTGCCTTGAGAGGGATTTCGACGGTCAGATTGAAATGGGGCGAAAGGAAAGGCCGGCAGCCATCGATCACCGTGCGGCGATAGGCCTTGAAGGCGTTGGTCGTGTCGTTCAACGGAATGGCGAAGAGCCCCTTGATGAAGAGGTTGGCCATACGATTGACCATGAGTTTGATGCGTGGGTAGTCGTGTACGCGGCCGCCTTTGATGAACCGGCTGCCGAAGACGCACTCGTAGCCTTCGTTCAGTAGCTTCCAGTAGCGGATGGCGTCGGCGGGCGAATCGGAAGCGTCCGCCATCATGATGACCACGGCATCGCCGCGGCTGGCATTGAGCCCGTAAATGATGGCCCGGCCAAAACCATGGGGACCGGGATTCTGAACCGCGGCGAGCGTGGCGATCTCGGTGCGTTTCAGTTCTTCCAGCACGGCCCACGTGCGGTCCTTCGATCCGTCGTCGACCACCACGATTTCATGGGGCAGTCCGGCGGCGTGAAAGGCCCGGTAGAGGTCGCGAAGGGTCTCGGGTAGCGAGCCCTCCTCGTCCCGCGCGGGCATGACGACGGAAAGAAGCGTGAG